>JAJAYR010000530.1 GCA_026786155.1 Pyrinomonadaceae bacterium | reverse complement strand
GAAGGCAGTTGGCGATGAATCGTTATATTTTCTGCCTTCCGCCGACTGCCTTCTGCCTTCCGCCGACTGCCGACTGCCTTCTGCCTTCCGCCTTCCGCCGACTATTTCCCGACAGCCTTTTCAAAACTAATTGCCAGCCGATAAATCATCGCGCAGTTCACTTCGACTTCCTTGCTTGATGATGCGCCTTTTGCCGATGCCGTGATGCGGTATTTTGCCGCGCCTTCGGAAAATCTAAATGTAAATTCGCCGCTGTAACTCGACACCGATGAGCCGACTTTTTTGACTGCACCGTCGCCGGAGACTTTTTCAATCTTGATTTCCGCGCCGCCGACGCTTCTGCCGTCGGGCGCGAAAACGCTGCCTTTAATGATGACCTGAGTTCCCTGATCAACTAACAAAATCAATCGGTCGCCCAAATTTTTAACGCGCTTTTTTTCGACTTCGATGTTAGACATTAAGCCCGCACTGTAACCGTTTTTGCTGAAAACAAGATTGTAAGTGCCGGATTTAAGGTTTTCCAGCACAAAATTTCCGTTGCCGTCGGTGGTCGCCGATTTCACGTCTTCGCCGTTTTGACGAGCGGTAACGACGGCGGAAGCGATGCCTTCGCCCTTGGTCGTGCGAACTTTTCCCTTCAGTCCGCCGTTTTCCTGCGCGAGTACCGAAGCTGTCGAACAGGTCAACAGCAGACTGAATAAAATGATACTTTTGAGCAACTTCATACGATTTCAAGCACTGGCAGTTTCTACTTTTAATTCGTCCTGAAACTGTTTGGCTACGTCATTGATGATTTGTTCGAGGTTGCGGGTTGGCTGAAAGCCGATTAATCGCTTGGCTTTTTCCAGACTCGGCACGCGCCGCCGCATATCTTCAAAACCTTCACCGTAGGCTTCTTCATACGGAATATATTTGATTTCGCTCTTGCTGCCGGTCAGTTCAATCGCTTTTTCGGCGAGTTGTTTAATCGTTATTTCTTCGGCGTTCCCGATATTAATCACCTGCCCGAAGCATTCCGGCGTTTCGATAACTTTGGTCAAACCTTCGACGACATCGAGAACGTGACCGAAACAGCGCGACTGTCCGCCGTCGCCGTGAACGATTAACGGTTCATTTCTGACCGCCGCTTTGACGAAGTTCGGCACAACCATTCCGTATTGTCCGGTTTGGCGCGGTCCGACGGTGTTGAAAAGACGGACGACGGCGACCGGCAATCGGGTTTCCTTCCAGTGCGCTAAAGCCAAAAATTCGTCGAGTTCTTTGGCACAAGCATACGCCCAACGATGTTTGCTGGTCGAACCTTTCAGAATATCGTTGTCTTCGGCGAACGGAACTTGCGTGCTTTTGCCATAGACTTCCGAAGTCGAAGGAATCAGCACGCGCTTTCTGAATCTGGCACACGCGCCCAAAACGACATCCGTCCCGCGAAAAATCGTTTCGATGGTTTTGACCGGATGCTCCATAATCAGTTTGACGCCGACCGCGCTCGCCATATGGAAAACCCGGTCGGATTCACGAATCAGCTCTTCCATCAGCCTTTCATTCAAAACCGTTTCAATGATAAAACGAAAGCGTTCCTGTCCTTCGAGATGCGCGACGTTTTGATAACTTCCCGTCGAAAGATTGTCAATCACCGTAATCTCGTGTCCTTCGCCGTGCAGTTTGTCGGCGAGATGCGAACCGACAAATCCTGCTCCGCCCGTAATTAAAATTTTCATATTATTTCCTTCCCGTAATTAATTCTAGAAGATTTTGATTATTGTCTTATGCTTTGATTCTTTCTGCAAAGTAGGAGACGGTTTTCTGCAAACCTTCGGCAAGCGGAACGGTCGGCGACCAGCCCAAAAGATTGCGGGCGCGTTCGATATTCGGCTGCCGTTGTTTCGGGTCGTCCGGCGGCAGCGGCAGATTTTTGATTTTCACTTCTTTGCCGATGGCTTTGCCGACTTCCGCCGCTAGTTCGTTCATCGTAAATTCGCCCGGATTGCCGATATTGACCGGCAAATGAATATCGTCGGCTTCGGTATTCATCAATCGAATAAAACCTTCGACCAAATCGTCAACGTAGCAGAAAGAGCGCGTTTGTTCGCCCGTGCCGTAAATCGTCAAATCTTCGCCGCGCAATGCCTGAACGATAAAATTCGAGACGACGCGCCCGTCGTCGGCTCGCATTCGCGGACCGTAAGTGTTGAAAATGCGGACGATGCGCGTGTCAACATTATTTTGACGGTGATAATCCATAAACAAAGTTTCGGCGACACGCTTGCCTTCGTCGTAGCAGGAGCGAAGACCGACGCTGTTGACGTTTCCAAAATAATCTTCTGTCTGCGGATGAACGAGCGGGTCGCCGTAGACTTCCGAAGTCGAAGCCTGAAAAATCCGCGCCCGCACACGCTTTGCCAAGCCGAGCATATTGATTGCGCCCATTACGCTGGTTTTGACGGTTTTGACCGGATTGTATTGGTAATGAATCGGCGAAGCCGGACACGCGAGATTGTAGATTTGGTCAACTTCCAGCAGAATCGGTTCAGTTACGTCGTGCCGTATCAATTCAAACTGACGCTGGTCGAGCAGATGCGCGATATTTTCGCGTCTGCCGGTGAAAAAATTGTCGAGCGCGATGACTTCGTTGCCTTCGTTCAAAAGCCTTTCGCACAAATGCGAGCCGATAAAGCCCGCGCCGCCGGTAACTAAAATTCGCATAAATTAAAATTTGATAATTGTCAGTTCAGAGCGCCAACGCAAAGTTTAATTTATCAACGATTTACCGTCAAAGGCAAACTTAACGGTATTCGAGTTCGATCAAATTAACCAGAATTTTGTCCGCGTCGTCAACGATGACCTGCCGGTTTTGCGAATCTTTTTTTGACGACCGCCTGCGCCGTATTATTTTCGGCGATGAACTTCTTAAGATTTCCGACCGATGCGTTCGCTACTTCGCCTTTATTTTCAAAAGCATTTTTCCGCACATCTTCGAGCATCGGAATTTCTTCTTCCGTCCAAATCAGCCAGCATTTTTCCGTTGCCGTGTCGCCGTCGAAAACATTCCAGCCGCTGTTTGCCGCTTCGCTCTCCGCTATCTGCGCCGAACCGTCGTTGCGTCTCGGAGTCGGGAACAAAATACTGAATCTATCTTTTTGCTCGCCCGTTCCTTCGTTAAATAAATAGAGAAAACCTTTTTTTGAACTGGCGGCGTTTAACTGAAATTTATAACCATTTTCAAAAACTTCCTGCCCGGAAGATTTAAACGGCTCTTGAAATTCCTTACCGTCGCGGATTTTTTGGACGTTCAGCCAATAACGCACGGAAACATTCGGCGCGTTAGGAATGTTTGGAACAATGTTCGTCGTTTCCGTCTTCGCCGTTTAGACGCTCGGCGTTCGGTTCAGATACCAAACGCCGCCCGCCAAACCAATCGCGCCCAGCAATAAAATTGCCAGACCCGCGACAATAAATATCGCCCGACTTTTCGGCGGCTTGTTCGACGAAACCGAAGGAATCGAAGGAACAAATTGACTGCCCGGCGCGGTTCGGGCGAGTCCCGGATTTTCGATTGGCGGCGCGTCATAATTTTTATTGACCGCCTGAGCGAATTCGCGCCCGAATTCGATGATGTTGTCGTATCGCGCCGCCGGCTCGAAAGCGAGGGCTTTGATTAAAATGTTTCGCGCCGCTTCCGGCAGTTCGGCGGGCAGTTTGTTCGCCGGAATTGCCGCGCCTTCCTTTTGCATTTCGAGCAGCGCACCGGCGAACAGCAGCGGGCTTTCGACCGACGGCGCGAATGGGCGCATGCCGGTCAGCATTTCATAGACGAGAACGGCGAGAACGAAAACTTCGCTGGCGGCGGTGTAAGGTTTGCCCTGAAGCGATTCGGGCGGCATATAAAAAAGCGTTCCGGCGGAAAAAAGTCCGGTCGAACTTTCCGCGACCCTTGATTCCCGAACTTTAGCGATGCCGAAATCAATGACTTTGACTTGTTCGCGCCCGCCGACGAGCGGTTGCAGCATTATATTTTCCGGCTTCAAATCACGATGCAGAATTCCTTGTTCGTGCGCCGAACCGACCGCGTGGGCGATTTGTTCGGCGATGTCCGCCGTCCGCCGCGCGTCCAGACGGCTTTGCTGAACGGCTTCGCGCAGCGTCAAGCCTTTGACGAACTGCATCACGATAAACGGTCGCCCGTCGAGCAACTCGCCCGCGTCCTGAATTCCGACCACGCCCGGATGTTCGATTCTCGATAAGGCTTCGCGTTCCTGCTGAAATTTGATACCGACCCATTCGTTGTCGTTTCTTTCCAAAATTTTGATGACGACGGCTTTATCAACCAGCCGATTGTCGCGGGCGAGAAAAACGCTGCCGAAACCGCCGTCGCCGATTTTCTTTTCGATTTGATAGCGATTTTGCAAAATCGTCCCGATGAGCGCGGAATCGGATTTGCTTTCATTCGGCGGCAGAGCCGAAGGCAGCACGGTTTTCGGCAAAGTTTCCGTTTCGCCCGGTGACGACTGCGCCGCCGAATCGTAAATGTGTGTTTTAATGTCGGATTGTTCTTTGCTCATTTTATTCGCTCGTTCCCGAAAATGCGCTGTTCGGTTTCGCTTTTGAAGTCTGATTTCGGTTTCGATTAGCGAAGATAAATTAACACAGTTGCGCCCGAATGTGAAGTTTCTCAATTGAACGCAATTTTTCTCTAATTCGCTTTCAGATGTTTCTCGAAAAACATTAAAATCCGCTCGTATTCATCCGCCCAACTCGTCGGGCGCGTAAAACCGTGATTTTCCGCCGGATACAGCATCGCTTCAAAATACCGGGTTTTTTCCAATCGAATCAGTTTTTCAATCAACTGAATCGAATCCTGCGCCGGAACATTATCGTCAACGAGTCCGTGCAGAATCAACAGCGGTTTTTGGAGTTTGTCGGCGTAACTTATTGGCGAACTTCGTTTGTAACCTTCGGGATTTTTATCGGGAAAACCCAACCTTTCCACCGTATAAACGGGCGACGACGCGAAATAATTTTTCCAATCCGACACCGGACGCAATGCCGCCGCCGCCGCGATTTTCTCCGGCGCCCGCATCACGAGCATTTCTGCCATAAAACCGCCGTAACTGCCGCCATAAACTCCGATTTTTTTTGCATCAACTGCGTAATTTTTCACCGCAAAATCAATCGCGTCCAAATGGTCTTCGTAATCAAGCCCGCCGAGAAAATCATAAACGTCCGTCCGAAAATCGCGCCCGTAACCAGCCGAACCGCGATAATCAACGTCCAAAACGACGTAACCTTTGCCGGTCAAAAGCGTGTGAAACATAAATTCGCGGTAATAATTATTCCAGCCGTTGATGACGTTTTGCAGATAACCCGCGCCGTGAACAAAAATCACCATCGGGTATTTTTTTGATTTATCGAAACCGTCCGGCAGATAAATTTTCGCGGGAATCGTTTTGCCGTCTTTGGCTTTGAAATTTATAAATTGCGGTTCGCTCCACTTCGTTTGCTTAAACTTTTCGGGAATCGAGTTCGTCAATTTGTTCGGCGTATTCAAACCAGCACATTCTGGACAAACTCTTTGCGCGTAAAGTTCCGACGGTTGATTCCAGCGCGAAAACTCGAACAATAAAATGTCTTCATCGCCTTTCGCGGAAAGTTGCGCTCCGTTTCTCATTCCGTCAACGCTCGACGAAATTTGAAATCGCTTGCCGTTTCGTAAATCGAGCGTATAAAATTCGCGCGTCGCCGTGGTTTTTTCGGTCGAAGAAAAAGTGATTTCGTTACCGTTTGGTCGCCATTTTGCCCAATCAACTTCAAAATTGCCTTTCGTCAATTGTTTGATTTCAACTTTTGAAGAAAATCCTGCGTTCAACGGATTTTCCTGTCTGATTTTGCCCGTCGGATTCGGTTCGGCTTGTCGTTTTTCCAGAGTTGCCAGATATAAATGGTTGAAGCCGTCTTTTTCCGACGCGAATAAAATCTGCGAATTATCTTTCGGATTGGCTTCGACGATGCGCGAAAGTCCGCCGATCCATTTGTCGTCCGTCTCTTCCGTAATGTTAATCGTCTGCTCGTCTTTGCCGCCGACGTTATAAACATAAAAAAGCTGTCGCCGTTTCGTGTCTTTGTCCACGCGGTCAACGATTAAACTGCGATTGTCCGCCGCCCAATCAACGCCGCGCAGATAACTCGCGCCTTCAGGCTTCGGGATTTTTATTTCAAAAGGTTTCTCCAAACTGCCGTCGGTTTTGACGACGAAAACTTTTTGTTCGGTAAATCCGCGCCGAAACGTCGGCGATTGGACAAATTCGTCCAAATAATTCGGCACGAACAAAGCGCGTTGCTTTGAACTGTCGGACACGATATAAGCCAGCATCGTCGCGTCTTCAGTCGGAGCGGCAAACGAAACGGAAACGAAAGTTTGCGGATTAGCTTCACGGCTCAACTGCACGAGCGATGTTTTTTCGATGTTCAGTGCGAGAAAATTCCCGCCCGATTGATAAACAATCGTCGCGTCGTCCAGCCACCGCGCCGCAAACTCCGCGCCCTGCGTTCTTGTGATTCGTCGCGGAATGACGATTTTATCCGTGATGTCCAAAACGTAAATATCTGAATTCTGCGTAAATAAAAGTCGTTTCGAGTCGGGCGAAAATTCCGCGCCGCCGAGATTTTTTTCACGCGCCTTTACAAAATCGTCGCGGACGATGACACCGTAATTCAATTTGCTTTCGGGCGCGGGCGTTCGCAACTCGAAATTCTTTTCCGCGTCAACGATAATTTTCGGTTCGCCGCCGTTCGTCGAGACAATATACAGATTGCGCGGCTCTTTGCCTTCGGCGTTCCACGCGAACACGACCGATTTCCCATCGGGCGAAAGTTTTTCCGAATCGGGGCGCATTCCGGCAAGCGAAGGCTCGCGCATAATATCGCGGACGGTCAGCGTTTGCGCGAAAGTCGCAAGGCACAAGGCGAAAGGTAAAAGGTAAAAGGTAAAAGGTAAAAGAAATAAAGGTTTTTTCATAAGTTCAATCTTCTTTATCGGTAGAAATCTCGCGCAAGGCTTCGAGTTCGGGTAAAACGAGTAAATCTTTGGTGCGCCCGGCGGCGCGTTTGGCTTTAATTAAACCTTCGACAGATAAAATCTTCACTTCGTAGCCGAAAATACTTTTTAATTCGGATTGTTCAACCGCATCATTATAAATTCCGATTCCGGCAACTTCGCCGAGTAAATCAATATCGCCGATAGTTGTTCTAAATGTGAAATTCGTGCCGTTTTGCAGCGTTGTTGCGTCGAAAATATACGGTAGATTTTCGGGAAAACCTCGCGGTCGCGGTTTATAAATTGAAAGCGCGGAAACGATATTTTTGAGATTTATCTTGCTGCGTGAATAACAAAAATCCAAGTCTTCCGTTAAGTAAGCCGAACCGTGCGCCGTGATTGCCACGCCGCCGACAATCACGAATTCGACTTTATTGACGGTCAGCGATTCGAGTGCCGGTTCAAGGTTTATCATTATTTTGCTTTTTTCCTGTTTCGGCTTGACGTTTGAGTTCTTCCAAACTAAACATTGACTGCTGTAAATTTCGCACTCTCTGGTCTGGTGTCAGGCGCAGATTTTCAACGAGTAAAGTTAAATCAATGCCGAATTCTTTGGCGGCGGCGACTTTGCTTCCCGGTTTCGGATTCAGCAGTTTTTCTTCGGGCGTTCGTTTCATAAATTTAATTTTACGGCAATTCCAAAGCGTTCGCCCGTTTTTCGGTTTTCTGCGCTTCGGTCAAACGCTGATATTCGTAAATCGCGCTTTCCCAATCGCCATACATCGCGTTCGGCAGAACGATAAATTTGTTGCCGTAAAGTTCGCGTGTTTTATCAACTTCGGCAAAACGGTCGGCGATGGATTTGCGCTCGAAGACGTTCGATAAATCGTTGAGATTATCGCCCATCAAAACGGCGATGCGATATGTTTGCGAAATCATTTGACGGCGCGGCTCTTTGGTTGATTCCTTATCGCGCAGCAAAACATTTTCGGCGGAAATGTCGGGAAAGCCCGCGCTTTTCAGATTGTCAATCGTCGCCTGTTGCTGCAGTCCGTCGCGGTTGGAAACGTAGAAGATTTTCACGCCTTTCGACGCGGCGTGATTGGCAAATTCGACCGCGCCGGGAACGGCTTTTGCCTTTCGCTTCTCGCCCCAGGCATACCAATCTTTGATATTAAACGG
>JAJAYR010000529.1 GCA_026786155.1 Pyrinomonadaceae bacterium | reverse complement strand
GCCTTCGATGTTCGTGCAAATCTTTGCCGTCGGCGACTGTCTTGAATTATCTATTTTGCGTTTTTATTTTTTAGAAGTTATGCGGTTGAAGTAAATTAAATGACGGAATCGGTAATTTTACCGATTTTAACAGCGAAATAGCTGATAGTTAATAACGAACAGCGGCTACAAAGCGTATTGTTCGTTATTAACTATCAGCTATTCGCTGTTCGGACAAAAAAATTTCGCCGACCGCTTGGTATCTTTATTATCTTTTTCTTTTCGATTACATTCTCGAAAAAATTTCCGTCACTTTTCCGACACCGCTGTTTCTTTCCATTTCTTCTTTGGCTTGTCCCGATGTGTTCTGAATACCGGCGAGCCGCAGACGAAATTCGTCCGGGTTGGTCGAGCCGCGCAACGCTTCTTCGAGCGTGATAAGTTCCGATTGATAAAGATAAAACAGCGATTGGTCGAACGTCTGCATTCCGTATTGCGAAGTTCCGGCGGCAATCGCATCGCGGACTTGCGAAGTTTTTTCTTCGTGCAGAATATAATCACGAATCAGCGGCGTGGAAACCAAAACTTCGACCGCCGGAATGCGGCTCGTGCCTCTGGCTGATTTCATCAAACGCTGTGAAACGACGGCTTTTAAAAGTCCGGCGAGTTGAATGCGGATTGATTTTTGCTGATACGGTGGAAACGCCGTGATAATGCGCGTCAAAGTTTCCGAAGCGTCCAAAGTGTGCAGCGTCGAGAAAACCAGATGTCCGGTTTCAGCGGCTAAAAGAGCGGTTTCAATCGTTTCTAAATCGCGCATTTCGCCGACCAAAATCACGTCCGGGTCTTGGCGCAGAGAGCCGCGCAATGCTTCGGCGAACGAGCGCGTATCAACATCAACTTCTCGCTGCGTGATAAAGGATTTTTTATCTTTGTGCAGAAATTCTATCGGGTCTTCGATGGTTACGATGTGCGAATTGCGCGTCTGATTGATGTAGTCAACCATCGCCGAAAGCGTCGTTGATTTTCCCGAACCCGTCGTTCCCGTTACCAAAACCAGCCCGCGATTTTCTTCGGAGATTTTGCTCAAAACCGGCGGCAGTCCGAGTTCGCTGAAATTGCGGACGTAATCGGAAATCACGCGGGCGACGATGCCGATGGAGTTTCGCTGCTGAAAAATGTTGACGCGAAATCTGCCCAAACCCGAAACGCCGTAACCGATGTCAACTTCGTAAGCGTCTTTAAAGTGCAGTTTCTGACGATTGGATATCATCGAAAAAGCCATTTCGAGCGTTTCGTCCTGCGTCAGACGCGCCACGCCCGACACCGGACGCAGTTCGCCGTTGACGCGAACAACGGGAAAAGAACCGGCGCGTAAATGTAAATCCGACGCGCCGAAGCTCATCGCCATCCGCAGTAAATCATCAATTCGACTCGGCATAAATAAGAAGTGTAACGGTTTTAAGGAAAGATTGAATGCTGGAAAATATGAAAACGGCAAACCGCTCTGCTTTAGATTTTAGCTTTTATTCGGGAAGCGCGTCAACAATTTTTTTAAGCTATTAGACACGACCGTTCCGGCATCGTAAAATCAAAGTTTTATATTGGAGCAACAAAATGAACAAAGCAGGCAGAATTATTTCCATCCACCCGCCTTACGCGATTTCGGGCGGCGAAATTATTATCAATTGCGAAAATTTTCAGATGGGCGAAACCGGCGAATACGGCTGTTATTTCGACGGCAAAGCGGCGCGTTTAGTCGGCGCGTCGGCGAATCGTCTGCTGGCGATTGTCCCGGAAAATTTTGATACGACGGAAGTCGAAGTGTATCTCGAAAGCGGCGGCGACCGCAGCGACGCGAAAACCATTGTTGTCGGCGAAAAGTTGGCGGACGATTTGCATATCGTCGCTAATCCGGCGGTTGACCCGAAAGACGATTCGATTATCGTAACGCGCTCCGGTTCACGCGGACAGCAGCTTCCCGTCTCGCTTCTGCGGCTCGAAACCAGCGGATTTTTGAACGAAATGTCCGCCGAAGTTTTGAATCCGACGGGCATCGCTTTTGATAAATCCGGCGGACTTTATGTAACGGCGCGGGCGGACGGCGAAGTCGTGCGCGTCAATCAGGACGACGAAGTTGTTCCCTACGCCTCGAATTTAGGCGTGGCGACCGGCATCGCCTTCGACAAAAACGACGCGATGTTCGTCGGCGACCGCAGCGGCACGATTTACCGCGTTCCGAATTTCGGCAATCCCGAAGCCTTTGCGGTGCTTGAACCATCGGTTTCTGCGTATCATCTGGCGTTCGGCGCGGACGAAAAACTTTACGTCTCCGCGCCCGGACTGGCGAGTTTCGACGCGATTTACCGCGTTGACAACGCCGGCTTCGACGAAGTTTTCTATCGCGGATTAGGCAGACCGCAGGGACTCGCCTTCGACCGCGACGGCAATCTCTACGTCGCCGCCTGTCTGCACGGCAGACGCGGCATCGTCAAAATCTCCAGAGACGGCAAAGACGCGGAAATCTTCGTCGCCGGAATGAACATCATCGGACTGTGTTTCACCCGCCAGGGCAATTTAATCGCCGCTACGAGCGACGCGATTTATAGTCTGCCAATCGGCGTTCACGGCGTTTTGTTACGTTAAATTTCGGAATCAAAAAACGACTGGAGCGCAAGCATCCCGCTTGCAATGAGCGGCGCTTCGGCGCGAAAACGCCCGTTATTATTGATGGCGCGTGATAGTAACGGATATTTTCGCGCTCTCGCGCTCATTG
>JAJAYR010000528.1 GCA_026786155.1 Pyrinomonadaceae bacterium | reverse complement strand
CTCGTATTCAGACAAGTCTGCAATGCCAATGTTAAAGCCTCGCGCAAATCTTCGGGCGTAACGATTGCGTCTAACAATCCGCGAGCCGCCGCGTGTTTCGCGTCGAGTTCACGGTCGTAGGTTTCGCGCACTTTATCCATCTCGGCTTTTAAGGCTTCGTCGGGTTGTTTGCCTTCTTTTTTGAGTTTTTCAATCTGCGTTCCGAAAATAGCCTGCGCCGCCGAATCGCCTTCCATCACGCCCATTCTGCCGGTCGGAAGCGAGAAAATAAAATCCGGGTCGAAACCCTGTCCAGCCATCGCGTAATAACCCGCGCCGGAAGCGTGGTTGACGGTCAAAACCAGTTTCGGCACGGCGGCGCAAGCCATCGCTTCGACGAAATGCGCTCCGGCGCGAATGATGCCCGAATGTTCGGCTTCCGCGCCGACCATAAAGCCCGAAACGTCCTGCACGAACAAAATCGGCGTGGAATGCCGGTTGCAGTTTTCGATAAAATAAGCCGTCTTTTCAGCCGATTCGGTATAAACGATGCCGCCGAATTTCGGCGGTTTGCCCGCCACCTTGCCTTTGACCATTCCGCGATGGTTGGCGATGATGCCGACGAGAATTCCGGCGATACGCGCCGTGCCGCAAATCATCTCTTTGGCGTAATCGGCTTGAAATTCGTCGAGTTCGCCCGCGTCTAAAAAACAATTCAAAACTTCGCGCACGTCGTAAGGCGCACGATGGTCTTCGGGTAGAATATCGTAAAGTTTTTCGGGTTTATTTTTTGGCAATTTCGATCCGATTATCGAAACGCGCGTTGCTTCTTTTTTCGGCAATTCGGCGACCAGAGAGCGAATTTTTTCAAGGCATTCCGCTTCCGTTTTCGTGCGGTAATGCGCCACGCCGGAAATCGCGTTGTGCGTCATCGCGCCGCCCAAACTCTCGTTATCTATCGTCTGTCCGGTCGCGCCTTTCACCAAATTTGCGCCGCCCAAACCCATAAACGACGTGCCTTCGACCATCAAAATCACGTCTGACAGCGCGGGCAGATACGCGCCGCCCGCGACGCACATTCCCATCACGGCGGCGATTTGCGGAACTTTCAAATAACGCCGCATCAGCGAATTGTAATAAAATATCCGCGCCGCGCCGTATTGACCGGGAAACACGCCGCCCTGATACGGCAGATTCACGCCCGCCGAATCAACCAGATAAATTATCGGCACACGGTTTCGCATCGCAATTTCCTGTGCGCGGAGAATTTTTTTAATCGTTTCAGGGAACCACGCGCCCGCTTTGATGGTCGCGTCGTTGGCGACGACGACGCATTCGCGCCCGTGAACTTTGCCGATTGACGTAACGACCGCCGCCGCCGGAGCTTGACCTTTGTATTCGTCATACGCAACGAGCAAACCGATTTCCTGCTGATATTCGTCGTTATCAAAGAGTAAATCAATACGTTCGCGGGCGGTTAACTTTCCCTGCTTGTGAATCTTTTCGATTTTCTCCGCGCCGCCGCCCAGTCGCAGTTTGCGCGTCAGACGCAGATATTCGTCGGTTAATTCTAAAAGGCGAGTTTTCTTTTGGTTTTTCATTCGGGATTTTATGCTTCAATTTTTGAGTTCAAAGCATTTAGTTTGACTTAAATAAAATACCACAAGATTTTTGACCGCGCCAAAAGACTGCTAAAATCGCTTGAGTTCGATTTGTGAAGGCTTTGCCCGAACACTTCGACTATTCGACCAATGAACAAAATCAATCGTCTCTTGCGAAGAATCATCAAGTTTTTCGGCAGCGTCCGGCTCGCGCTCGGCTCGCTTCTGTTTTTCGGAATGGTGTCGGCAATCGCCGCGCTGTTTTTTTTCGGCTGGCTCGCCGGTGAAATGCTCGAAGGCGACACGCGCCGTTTTGACGAGAGCGTCAGAAATTTCGTTCACGAATTCGCGTTTCCCGCGCTGACCGTCGTAATGCGGCTGGCGAGTTTTCTCGGCTCGACGCTGTTTCTCACCGTTTTCGGCGTGATTATCGTCATCGCGCTCTACCTGCGAAAACACCGGCGCGGCGCGATTCTGTTCACGATTACGACCATCGGCGCAAGCGTTTTGCTGGCAACGCTCAAACTCGCCTTCCGCCGCGTTCGTCCCGAACCTTTTTTCGACACGATGCTGCCCGCCTCATACAGTTTTCCGAGCGGTCATTCACTCGCGGCATTCTGTTTCTACGGAGCTTTAGCGGCGATTTTGACGACACGCATCGAAAAACTTTGGCTGAAAATAATCGTCTGGATTGCTGCGCTGACGATGATTACACTCGTCGGAATCTCGCGCATTTATCTCGGTGTTCACCATCCGAGCGATGTCGTCGCGGGTTACGTTGTCGGGTTGATTTGGGTGATAACGATTGCGGTCGGCGATAAATTGGTTCACGCGAAAGACAAGAACGCCGCAGGTGATGAATAATAGATTTAACTTCAGTCATCTAGACTTTTCTTATAAAAACAAATCTGAAAGGACGTTTATCGGCGGCAACATCTTTATAATTTTCAAAGCAGTCCATTCTATCTTCAATCAATTCAGGACGATTGAGTTTGTAAATCTCAATCGTCGTTTTTGCTCTCGTTTGGTCTTGCTCATTTGCTTTGGGATTTGCTTCAATTTCGCCGGAAGTTGCATTGTAAAGATAATATCTGAGAAATTCATAATCTTCTTTGTCAGGCTTCAACAATTCTCCTTTAAACTCGCTGTTTTTCTCCTGACAATCGCTGCAAGCAGGGAAAAGATTATACCAAGCGTAGGACAAGCGCGGGTAATCGGAACTCGGTCGAAAGTGTTCGATCGTGCCTTTTTTGATTTTGTCATCACAAAACGCACAATGCTTAAACGTGGCGTTTCTCAAAATTGGAAGAAGTTTTACATTTACTTTTGTTCTATGATGAATCGCCCAAATAAAATCATTTTTCAGGTTTGGATTGTTCAATTTTTTCTTAAATTTTCTTCCCCATTTTTTGTAATTTTCTTTGAGCCAGTTGGGTTGCTGAGGTCTTTCCATCTTCATCATAAATCAGAATTCCTCTCCCGTAGTT
>JAJAYR010000527.1 GCA_026786155.1 Pyrinomonadaceae bacterium | reverse complement strand
GCCAACTGCCTTCTGCCAACTGCCTTCCGCCAACCGCCTTCTGCCAACTGCCTTCCGCCAACCGCCTTCTGCCAACTGCCTTCTTCCGTAGGCTGGCAACCTTTCGCGCCGTTGACCGCATCTTGAACAATTAAGGATTACCGTCTAAAATCTTAAAAGCTAAAATTCAAAAGTTAAATAATTTGATTGTCGTCAATATCAGGAGTTTTATCGTTATGTCTAAAAAGAAATTGATTCGTAATGCGGTGCTGACCGTTTCAATGTTTTCGGTGGGCGCGTCAATCGCTTTCGCGCAAGACCCGAAACCGACCGAAGACCCGTCAACCAAAGCGCGGAAAGTGAAAGCGGAAGTTAATAAAGTTTATAAAGACTGGAAAAATAAAGACGTTCCGTATATCATCACGGGCGATGAGAAAAAGGCGTTTGACCTACTGAAAAGCGACGAAGAACGCGAAAACTTTATCGAAAATTTCTGGCGCCGACGCGACCCCGACCCGGATACGGAAGAAAACGAATACCGTGAAGAGTATTACGAGCGCATCGCTTACGCCAACGAACATTTCGCTTCGGGCATTCCGGGCTGGAAAACCGACCGCGGACGCATTTATATCAGTTTCGGCAAGCCCGATTCGGTCGAATCACACCCGTCGGGCGGAAGCTATGACCGTCCGAGTTACGAAGGCGGCGGTTCGACGACGACTTATCCGTTTGAAACGTGGTTTTATCGTCATTTAGATAATGTCGGCGACGGCATCGAAATCGAATTCGTTGATCCGACCGGCACGGGCGAATACCGCATCGCCCGCGACGCTGGCGAAAAAGACGCTTTGCGAAACGTGCCGGGCGCGGGTTTAACCACTTCCGAACAACTCGGTTTGTCGGACAAAGGCGACCGCATTTTCGGCGGCAGCAACAACTACCAGCGCGAACAGGATTCACCGTTTCGCCGACTGGAAATTATTACCAATTTACAGCGTCCGCCGCAAGTTAAATTCAGCGATTTGCAGTCGGTGGCGGGCGATTCGGGGGTGCTTGATAACAACCCGCTCGATTTCGATATGCGCGTGGACTTTTTCCGCCAATCGGACGAGCGCGTGGTAACGGCGTTCACCATTCAAGCCAGCAACAAGGAACTCGTCTTTGATTCAATCGGCGGACTGCCGACGGCGCGAATGAATATCTTCGGCAAGATTATGGCGGTTTCCGGCAAGCGTTCCGGCATTTTTGAAGATTCGGTAACGACCAGCGCGACGACCGAAGAATTATCCGAAGCCAGAGACCGCAAATCAATTTATCAAAAAGCGATTGCCTTAACGCCCGGCACATACAAAGTTGATGTCGTCGTCCGCGATGTCGTCTCCGGCAACAAAGGTATCAGGAGCATCGGTTTTACCGTGCCGAAGTATCAGGAAAACAAACTCGACACTTCGACTTTGATTCTGGCTTCGACGCTGCGTTCGACGACCGAACGCGACATCGGCGGCAGCTTCATTATCGGTTCGGCAAAGGTCGTTCCGAATCTTTCGGGCGTTTATCGCAAAGGTCAGGATGTCGGAATTTATATGCAGGTTTATAACGCGGGAATTGACCAGACGACGCTGCGACCTTCGGTTGATGTCAATTACGTTTTGACTAAAGACGGCAAAGAAATTTTGAATCAGCCGGAAAATTGGGAAGGTTTGAGCGATTCCGGTCAGCGTTTGACGTTGGCGAGAATGATTCCGACGACGGCGATGGCGACCGGCGATTACGAAGTCAAAATCAAAATTAAAGACCGCGTTTCCGGTCAACTCAAGGAAGGTTCAGCCAAGTTCACCGTTACGCAGTAACGATTTGCCGAATCAATTTTGCAAGCCGACGCTTTTTTGTAGAAAGAAGCGTCGGCTTTTTGATTGGTATCGCATTATTCGATAATGAGAAAGGGAAATTTTAACGCCAGGACGCAGAGGCGCAAGGACGCAAAGATTTTTACAGCGAAAACTTACGGTGGAAAACATTTGATTTTCTTTGCGTCTCCGCGTCTTTGCGTCTTTGCGTTAAAATTTCGTGCATTCTTTGTCTCTGTTTATGGCTAATCTTTCTTCATAAAATTATCAAACCAAAGCTGAAAAACGAGCAGTGTCCAAAGTTGTTTATGATGCGAAGCCGCGCCGCTTTCGTGTTCCTTTATCAATTTCCGCACGTAATTTTCATCGAACAAACCTTGATTTTTGATTCTTTTCGCATCGAGCAAATCGTGCATCAGCGGATTGAGCCGACCTTTGAGCCATTCGGCAATCGGCACACCGAAACCTTTTTTCGGACGATGCAGAATGTTTTTCGGCAGCAGCGGCGCGACGGCTTTTTTCAAAATATACTTACCTTTGCTGCCTTTTAATTTATATTCGAGCGGCAAAGCGGCGGCGAATTGCGCGATTCGCGGGTCGAGAAACGGAGCGCGAACTTCCAGAGAAACCGCCATCGAAGCGCGGTCAACTTTGGTGAGAATGTCTTCCGCCAGATAAAAATTCATATCGAGAAACTGCATCCGCTCGATTTCCGTCGGCGCGTCGGTGATTTTCAACAAATCTCTCGCATCTTTGTAAATATCGCCGGAAGTATTTGTTAAAATATCTTTGTTCAATAAACTTTGCTGTTCGTCAATCGAAAACGAGCCGAACCACGAATGATGGCGCGTTACCGCGTCGTATTTCGTCGCCGCGACAAAGCGTTTCGCTTTATAATCGAACGACATATTTTTGCTTGAGACCGGCAGATTATTGACCAGCGGTTCGATAATTCCGTTTCGCAAAAACTGCGGAATCGCGCCGTAAATGTTCGCCACTTTATGCGCGAAATACATCGGATAACCGGCAAAAATCTCGTCGCCGCCGTCGCCGCCGAGCGCGACCGTTACGTGCTTGCGAACAAAACGCGACAGCAAAAAAGTCGGCAATAATGAACCGTCGGACAACGGTTCGTCAAGCCACGTTCCGATTTCCGAAATCAAATCAGCCGCCTTTTCGACGCTCAATTTTTCTTCGTAATGTTCGGTGTTTAAATGTTTGGCGACTTGTCTCGCGTATTTGGATTCATCAAACGAATCTTCTTCAAAACCAATCGAAAACGTCTTGACCTTTTCGCTCGAAAACTGCGTCGCAAATGCCGCCACCGTTGAAGAATCAACGCCGCCGCTCAACAAAATTCCCAGCGGAACATCGGAAACAAGCCGCATTCGGACAGCATCGGCGAGCAGTTCGCGCAACTCGTCGGCGGCTTTTTCAATCGTCGGCACATCACCGTTTTTGTGGAAAGTCAGATTCCAATATCGGCGCGTTTTCAATTCGCCTTTTTCTAAAATTAAAAGATGCGCGGCGGGTAGTTTGTAGATGTTTTTGTAAATCGAATGCGGCGCGGGAACGTAATCGAACGACAGATACGAGCGCAAAGCATCGGTATTGATTGCAGTTTTAACCGACGGATTTGCCAGCAAAACTTTCGGTTCGGAAGCGAACATCAATTTCCCGTCAAACACGCCGTAATAAAGCGGCTTTTCGCCGAATCTATCGCGGGCAATCAACAGTTTATTTTTATTTTTGTCCCACAGCGCAAACGCGAACATTCCGTTGAGATGTTCGAGCATCGCGTCGCCGTATTCTTCGTAAAGATGCGGCAAAATCTCGGTGTCGGTCTGCGTTTCAAATTGATGCCCGCGCTTTTCCAAATCGTTTCGGACTTCCCGAAAATTATAAAGCTCGCCGTTCATCACGACGACGATTGATTTATCTTCCGAATAAACCGGCTGCTCGCCCGTGTGAAGGTCAATAATCGAAAGCCGCCGCATTCCGAGCGCAACCGTTTCATCGAGCCACAAACCTTCCGAATCAGGACCGCGATGCTTCATCCGTTCGCACATCTGGTGCAAAACGGCTTCGTTATGATTTTGCGAAGGTTTATTTTCTAAATTTGCCCAACCTGCTATTCCGCACATTGTTTCAAGATAAAAATTGCATCTGACAAAGCGGTAAAAGTTTGTTCTTTGCCTTTGTAATTGAAAGTTATTTTTAGTTCTTCGACGTTCTTTTCGGTAAAACCGTCCAAATAATTTTTGATGCTTGGTTTCAGCAAATCCAAGTTACGCTTCAGTTTCCAAGAATTATCAAAATCTTCCGTATCAACCAGAATTAGAAACAAACGATTTGAAGCGTCAAAACGT
>JAJAYR010000526.1 GCA_026786155.1 Pyrinomonadaceae bacterium | reverse complement strand
TGCGTAAGGTGAGTAAATAACGCGCGTCGCAACTGTTCACTATCAACTATTCGCTGTTCGGCAAAGAAAACAATTACCGAACATCGGCTGTTCAGGAAAGATGCGTAACCAATTCGTCTTTATCGGTAATAGGCTTTTGACAGACAAAGTTCTCGCAAACATACGCGGTCGGTTTTCCGTCAATCATTTTCCTTTCCTGCAAAAGCGGAATTAGTTCGGCGTTTTCAGTATTTTCGGCGGCAACGACAATTTTGTTCGGCAGATAATTTTTCCAAACTTCCTTTTCGAGTTCGTTTCCCTGCTTGCCCAAAATCACGATTTCCTTGACCGGATTCAGATGAAATTCGAGCGACGATAAAACTCTGCCGAAAGCATTCGGAAAACGGCGAATCTGCGGCGCGATTAATCTTAAAACCGTGACGGCGAAGCGTTCGTATTTTTCTTCGCCCGTGATTTTGGCGAGTTTCAAAAGCGCGTCCGCCGCCGCCGAATTGCCCGAAGGCGTGGCGTTGTCGTAAAAATCCTTCGAGCGCAGCAGCAGTTGTTCGTGATTGTTCGCCGTAAAATAAAATCCGCCGTTCTCTTCGTCCCAGAATTCGGTAATCATCAAATCCGCCAAACGCATCGCTTCCTTCAGATATTTTATTTCACCCGAAACCTGAAAAAGTTCGGTCAAACCGTCGGTAAAATTGGCGTAGTCTTCGAGATAAGCGTTCAATTTCGCCTGTCCGTCTTTGTAAGTTCGCAGCAGATAACCGTCTTTTTGCAAATTCCCCAAAATAAAATCGGCGTTTCGTTCGGCGATTTCGAGATATTCTTTGCTTTCTAAAATCGCGCTCGCTTCGGCAAAAGTCGCCAGCATCAAACCGTTCCAAGCCGTTAAAACTTTTTCGTCGCGGAACGGCTTGATTCGTTTTTCGCGTTCGGCGAAAAGTTTCGCTCTGCCGCGTTCGAGCGTTTCAGTTAATGTTTCTTCGTTAATTTTGAGTTGCTCCGCGGCGGTTTCGAGCGAACTGCGGACGTTTAAGATATTTTTTTCCTCGAAATTGCCGCCTTCGGTCGCGTCGTAATAAAAATTAAAAATTCGCGCATCTTCCGCGCCGAGAATTTCCGCGATTTCTTCCGGTGTCCAAACGAAAAACTTCCCTTCCACGCCTTCGCTGTCGGCATCTTGCGCCGTATAAAATCCACCGCGCTCGTCGAGCATTTCGCGTTTCACATATTCCAAAGTTTCGACGGCGATGCGTTGGTAAAAGTCGTCTTTCGTAATCTGAAATAAATGCAGATAAATCCGGGCAAGCTGCGCGTTGTCGTAAAGCATCTTCTCAAAATGCGGCGTAAGCCAAATCGCGTCCACCGTATAGCGATGAAACCCGCCGCCGAGTTGGTCGTAAATGCCGCCGTGCGCCATTTTATCGCACGTTTTTCTAACCATTTCGAGCGCGTTTTCGTTGCCGGTTCGTTGGTAATAGCGCAGCAGAAATTCCAAACTCATCGGCGGCGGAAACTTCGGCGCACCGCCGAAACCGCCGTTCGTCGCGTCGAAAGTGCGGGCGAAACTTTTAAATGAGTTGTCGAGTTGTTCTAAATTCAGATTTTCGCCCGCCATTTCCGCCAGACCGACGCGCCTGATTTCGCCTAAAATATCGTTTGCCGAATGCAGCAGTTCATCGCGCCGATTTTGCCACGATTCGGCGATGCTCGATAAAACGCGCTGAAAACTCGGCATATTGTAACGGTTGACCGGCGGAAAATATGTTCCGCCGAAAAACGGCAACTGGTCGGGCGTTAAGAAAACATTCAGCGGATAACCGCCGCTGCCGGTCGTCATCTGGACGAATGTCATATAAATCTGGTCAACGTCGGGACGCTCTTCCAAATCAATTTTGATGTTGACGAAATGCTCGTTCATCAGCGCGGCGACTCCTTCGTCTTCAAACGATTCGTGTTCCATAACGTGGCACCAATGACACGCCGAATAACCGATGCTGATTAAAATCGGCTTGTCTTCCCGCTTGGCTTTTTCAAACGCTTCCGCGCTCCACGCGAACCAATCAACGGGATTGTGCGCGTGCTGTAAAAGATACGGCGATGTTTCTTTGATTAAATTGTTGGTGTATTTTTTCGGACTTTTCATAGATTTATTGTTTCATATTCGGGTTACTTCAAAAAGTCTCTCAAGCTACAAAGTATTTTTCTTTTTCTAAACAAAAATGGAAAGACGAATTTAGAAATTCGTCTTTCCATTGTGATATTTGTTAAAAAGTTAATCAGATTTGGCTTAACTTTTCTTCGCCGAAGATTTTTTGCGTCCCGAACCGCTCAGTTTGCCGCCGCCGTCCTGTTTATTGACGGTTGACCAGGCGATTTCTTCCGCTTTTTCTTCGGACACGCCTTTTTCCTTGTAGCCTTCTTCGATATGTTCGGCTTGCCGTTTTTGTTTGTCCGTGTATTTCGATTTGTCTCCCTGCGGCATAATCATTCTCCTTGCTATAAAATACTCACCGACCGCCTTCGCAAAGATTTTTTCAATCTCGCAAATCTATCTTTAACGTCAATCCGAATTGATTTTTCTTCGACATTTAAATTGCCGACCGCTGTGTCGGACAAACCGATTTCCCGATTGTCCCGACCCGCACTCATTGGAAAAATAACCGCCTCGGTGTCCAATTTTCGCGCTTCGCCTTTCGTCATTTCCACACTCCTTTCATAAATTAAAAGCCCTTGTGTTTCGGCGGCAGTAAATCTTTGTCGCTGCTATCGCCGTAAATTTTCCGATGCGTTAAGAATGGCATAAATCGAAAACCGTTGGCAAGGGAAATTCCGCCGGAAAGTGTTAAATTTTTGGAAATTTTTCGTTGACACGGTTTAATCCTTTTAGTAGCCTCAACATATAATAAAAAATAATTTCACCAGAGGAATTAACACCAAATTTGAGCAATCCAAAGAAAATCGAACTTCCGCCGCGCGGCTTAAACACTCTGTTCGGCGTGCAGGACCAAAACCTGAAATATCTCGAAACGCTGCTCGACATTTCAATCAGCGCCCGCGGCAATGAAATCACCATTGACGGCGACCCGCCCAATGTCCAAACCGTCGAACAAATTTTGAAGGATTTCGCGGTGCTTTTTGACGAAGGCAATACTTTTACCGATAAGGAATTGCGCGATGCCTTCAAACAAATCGCCGAAGACCGCGCTTATTCGCTGAAAGATTATTTCACCAAAGCGCGTTTCAACCCGTCGGGCAAAAAAGCCGTCGCCCCGAAAACCGCCAATCAGCGGAAATATATTGAAGCCATTCAAGACAAAGATTTGACTTTTGGAATAGGTCCGGCGGGAACGGGAAAATCGTTCCTCGCGGTTGCTCTGGCTGTCCAATCGCTTTTCGCCAAACAGGTTACGCGCATCATTCTGACTCGCCCGGCGGTCGAAGCCGGTGAAAAATTAGGCTTTCTGCCCGGCGATTTGCAGGACAAAGTTGACCCTTACTTGCGCCCGCTTTACGACGCGCTGTTTGATCTGATGGAGTACGAACGCGCGGCCAAGTTTCTGGAAAAGCGTGTCATCGAAGTCGCGCCGCTGGCGTTCATGCGTGGCCGCACCCTCAAC
>JAJAYR010000525.1 GCA_026786155.1 Pyrinomonadaceae bacterium | reverse complement strand
CCTTTGGCAGAGTGAAATTTTTAATTGTAGAATTTTATCGAGTTAAACCGAAATCAATAAATCGGTGGTGCGCGACAGGATTTTTTACGCGCCGTTTCCCGACAAAGTTTCAAAAAACTATTACCGAAACGGAGTTAAATAAGCAGGTAAGCAAAAGTTTGGCAGCATTATGAAAAGTTCAGAGTCCAAACTTTAGTTTGTCTGCTCCGCCGCGCTTCGCTGGCGGAAGACACGCTCAAGCGTGGACTCTGAACGAAAGCAAAATGCTTCATTACTTTTGCTTGGGTGCTTAGTGTATTTTATTTTCGTTTGCAGATGCAATTTGTTCAAAAATGATTACGCACAGATTTTTTTTTCGGTTTCAATTTTGCAGAGCCGGAAACACAGGCTAAAATCATTGCAGTATTTTTAATCTTACCTTTTTAAATATTTATTGCGGAGAAATGATGAAATTTTACAATGACGTTTTAAGTCTTATCGGCAACACGCCGCTGGTCAAAATCAACACTTTGGCTAACCAGCAAGGCATCAAAGCGCAGATGTTTGCCAAGATGGAAAATCTCAATCCGGGCTTTTCGGTCAAAGACCGCATCGGGATTTCGATGATTGACGCGGCGGAAAAAGACGGCTCGCTCAAAAAAGGCGGCACGATTATCGAAGCCACTTCGGGCAATACGGGCATCGGTTTGGCGATGGCGGCGGCGGTCAAAGGCTACAAATGCGTGTTCGTTTTGACGGAAAAAGCGTCGGTCGAAAAATCGCGTTATTTGAAATCTTTGGGCGCGGACGTGGTGATTTGTCCGGCGGCGGCGAAACCCGGAACGCCCGACCATTACGTCGAAACGGCGCGGCGCATCGCTTCGGAAATGCCGAATTCTTTTTACCCGGATCAATATAATCATCCGGCAAATCCGGCGGCGCATTACCGCACGACCGGACCGGAAATCTGGAACGACACGGACGGCAAAATTACGCATTTCGTTTCGAGCATCGGCACGGGCGGCACGATTTCCGGCACGGGCAGATATTTAAAGGAGAAAAATCCGAACATCCAAATTATCGGAGCTGACCCTTACGGTTCGATTTTCAAAAGTTATAAGGAAACCGGGCACGTTCCCGAAGCCACGCCGTATCTGGTCGAAGGCATCGGGCAAGCCTTGCCAGTCGGCAATGCCGATATGAAGGCGATTGACGAAATTATCAACATCACCGACCGCGAATCTTTTGAAATGGCGCGGCAATTGTCGCGCGTCGAAGGGATTTTCTGCGGCGGCTCGACCGGCACGATTTTCGCCGCTGCCTTGAAAGTGGCAAAAACCTTGGACGAAAACGGCTTAGTCGTGTTTATCGTCTGCGACACGGGCGAGCATTATTTGACGAAGTTTCATTCGGACGAATGGATGAAGGAAAAACTTCTGCTCGAACCGCAAAAAATCACCGCCGGACTCATCAATGAAACAAAGCATTCCGGCGCACCGCAGTCGCTCGGTTTTGTCGCGCCCGACGAAACCGTCGGCGAAGCGTTGGCGAAAATGAACGAAACCGGCGTAACGCAGCTTCCGGTTTTGGAAAATAACCAGTCGGTCGGTTCTTTGCGGGAAAGCCGCGTGCTGACGAAATTGCTGGCGAACCGCGATTTGCTCGAAGCGAAATTGAGCGAAGTGATGGACGAAAGTTTTCCGATTGTCGAGATGGACGCGAGCTTAAACGAAATAACCGCGCATCTGCAAAAATCGCCCGCCGTTTTAATTGAGGATTTTAAACGAATTACGGGTATAATCACCAGAATGGATATGCTGGATTTGCGAAAATAATTAACAGGTGTCAGGAGGTAGGTTTCAGGTTTCAGGTTTCAGGTCAGAGGATTTGAACTTGACCTCTGACCCCTGACCCATATTTACGAGGAAAAGCAATGAATGACGAAAACGATAAGCCGAAGGACGATGGTTGGGGAATGACGATGCCGCATCTGCGTCAGGAAAAAGAGAAAAACGCGGACGGTTTTTCCGATGATTTCGCGCCGAACGTCAGCCGAACGCCCAATGATTCAGCGGGCGACGAGTGGGAAATGACCGCGCCGAATCTCGAAGTCCCGAACGATTATCCGCCTTCGTCCGCTTCGTCCGCGTATGACAAAACCGCGCCGAGCCTCGACATTCCGCCAAACGATTGGCAGGACAAAAAATCGCCGCTCGCTTCGCCGCCCGCCGACGATTGGGCAATGAATGCGCCGAACGTCAGCGTGCCGCCGGAAAACAAACCGGACGATTGGGCGATGAACGCGCCGAATTTCAGCCCGCCGAAACCGGAAAAGAAAAGCAATTGGTCAATGCCGACACCCGTTTTCCGCGTTTCCGAAGGCGAAAACATTGACGATGTAAAAAGAACAGCGGCTTTTAAATTGTCGGATTTGGAAGGTTTTGATAAAGATTTGCTAAACCTCAAACCGTCCGCCGCTTTGCCGAAATCGTTTGATAAACCCGCGCCAAAAGTCAATTTTGAAACGCCGCCGCCGGTTGTTCCCAATCAATTTGCCGTCGCGCCGCCTGTTTCCGAATCTTCGCCCGTTAATCAAGCCGCCGAATCGAGCAAGCCGCCTGAAAAAAAGAAAACGTCAAAAATACCTTTCATTATGGGCGGACTTCTGGCGATGCTTTTGTTCGCCGGAGGTTCTCTCGCCGGAGTTTATTTTCTATTTTTAAATAAATCGGTTGAAACGGCATCGAAAATCGAACCCGTCGAATCGGAAGCAACCAGCGAAACGCTCACGCCGTCCGCGCCATTGACTGCGCCGATGACGACGCAAACGAGCGATTTACCGAAACAAATCGAATATCAAGGCGCGATGGTTTTGGTGGCGGCGGGCGAATTTACGATGGGCAGCGACACGGACGCGGACGAAGCGAAACCGGCGCACAAAGTCGTTCTGCCCGCGTTTTATATTGATAAAACCGAAGTTACCAACGCCGAATATAAAGCGTTTTGCGACGCGACCGGCAAATCCGCTCCGACGAATCCGCATATCGAAACGGATTATTTTACGACGCGCCCGAACGCGCCGGTTGTCGGCGTGTCGTTTGCCGACGCGAAGGCTTACGCGGATTGGGCGAGAAAACGTCTGCCGACCGAAGCGGAATGGGAAAAAGCCGCGTCGTGGGACGAAGCGGCGCAGACGAAACGCGAATTTCCGTGGGGCAATGATTTTCAAAAAGATAAAGTCGCTTTTGAAATTGCGAAAATCTCCGATGTCGGGAAATTTTCCGGCGGCGCGAGTGCGTCCGGCGCGTTGGATATGGCGGGCAATGTTCTCGAATGGGTGGACGCTTTTTTCCAGCCGTATCCGAACGCTTCAAATTCAAATCCCGAATTCGGGGAAAAAAATCGCGTCGTGCGCGGCGGACATTTCGCTTCAAAATCGAAGGACAGTTTGAAAACCACGAAAAGAATTTACATTCCGCCGACCGTCGCCTCCGGTGAAGACGGCGAAAAACTCGTCGCGGCGATTATCGGTTTTCGCTGCGCGGTGTCGGCTGACGATAGCCGCGTCGCCGCCGTTTTGCCGACACAAGGCAAATAAACTGCTTTATTTCGTCAAAAAAATTAACTGCGAAAGGCTTTCGGGAAAGGTTTGGGGTTTATGAATCTAAAGATGATTATCGGGAAAATTTCACTATTGGCGATAACTTTGCTCTTCGTTTTTGCACAGGTGGAAAACGCTTCGGCGCAGATGGACGAGGTGATGATTATCAAACAGAAAGCGAGCGCGGCAATCAGCCCGAAAGCTAAACCCGCGCCGCGCAAAATTGATGTCGTCAGAAGAGTTTCAATCGTTCGTGTCGAGAAAAAAAGCCGTAAAAATTATCGAAAACCAATCGCCGCTTCCAAGCAAACGCGGTCAATCGCGCCGAAACCGATGGTCAGAAGGCTCGAAGTCCCGCTGATGGCTTTGCAGTTGCGCTTGATGATGGTTAATAAGGACGGCAGCGAATCGGAAGTTAACCCGCGGGCGACATTTACGCCGGACGACCGTTTGCGATTGTCGGTTAAAGCCAATCAGCGCGGTTTTCTGTATATTATTCGCCAGCAATCGCCCGAAGCCGACGGTGAAATTATTTTCCCTTCAAAAATTGTCAACAACGGCAACAATCTTGTTTCCGCTAACTACGAATACGTTTTGCCGACCAATTGCCCGAAAAAAATTATTCCGAACCGGCGCGACTGCGCTTTGACGCTTTTCCCGTATCAGGATGCGCCGCAGGAATTTTTTACGTTAATTTTCAGCCGCGACCGGCTCGTCGGTTTGCCCGATGACGTGAAAAATACGAGCGTTAATGTTGCTAACTTGATGTCGTCGGGAAAAATGAAGTCAAACGCTTTGATTGATTTAATCGAAGATTCAAAACAGGATTTGGTTTCGCAAACGGGCGACACGCCGTTCGCCGTCCGAATCGTCAACGTGAACGAGAATGATAACGAAGAAATTATCGAAACTTTTGTGCTGAATAAAGTGAAAAAATAAAAATTCCAAAATGGCAGACGCGAAATTAAAAATTGACGGCAGCGAAATCAAACTCGGTCAGGGCATCACGACGCTCGGACGCGGCACCGACAACACGGCGGCGTTTGCGTCCGACTCAAATGTTTCGCGCTACCACGCCGAAATCGAATGGCGCGACGACGAATTTTGGCTGATTGATTTAAACAGCAGCAACGGCACGAAACTCAACGGCGAATCGGTCAGGGACGACAAAAAACTCAACGACGGCGACGAAATTCTCCTTGGCGGAACGAGCAAGGCGACGTTTTCAACCGCTGACAAACAGGAAAATAAAGACGCTTCGACGGCAGTCGGACGCGACGAATCGGCGGTGGCGGCAGACGAAAAAGCGGACGAAACGGCGGAAGAAAAAGGAGATGCCGAAATCGTCGCGGATGAAAAAGCCGTCTCGAAAAGCCGAATGCCGTTGATGCTCGGACTCGCGGGCGCGACCGTCGGTTTGGCGGCGATTTGCGTCGTCGGCGCGGTCGTTTATTCCTATTCCGGCTCCAGCCGCTGCGAAGCCAAAACCGTTATCACCAAACCGGACAACGGCGAAACGATTACCGAAAAGACGGAAATCGAAACCGAATCGGAAAACGCCGACTGCGCCAGCCGCGCGATTTTCCTGATAAACGGCAGAGAATTTGCCGATGCGACCGAACAGCCTTTTACGGCGACGCTCGACCCGGCGCAGTTTCCCGAATTAGCCGACGGCAGTCTGCAAAATCTGCAAATTATTTTAGAAGACGAGCAAGGCAACAAAATCGAACAGCCGACCGATGTCGCCCTGCAATTTGAAACGATTGAAATCGCCGCGCCGCCGCCCACGCCCGTCGAAGTCGCCGCCAAGCCAACGCCGCCACCGGCGAAAACGGGAACGAAAGTTTCCGGCGGCGACGCGCAGGAAATGTCAAAAAATTTGTTAAAGGAATTTTCGGGAACATCGAATTACAAATTCGACCCGCAGTTTTTGCTCGAAGTGAACAAGAAAACCGCCGAATATACTTCCGACGGCTATTTCAACCGCGCCGCCGCGTATAAAGACGTGATTAGCGTCTCGTTCGTGCAGGAAAGAAATCTGGACGCGCCGCTCGGATTTATTTTGGCGATGAGCCGCAGTCAATTCAAACCGCAAAAAGTCGGCGCGTACGAAGGTCTGTGGCAAATGAGCCAGGCTTTCGCCGTGCAGGAAGGTTTGAACGGTTTATGCGGTGCGGAAACTTTGTCCGATTCGGCGCAAAACTGCGCGTCGAAAGCCGCTTCGCTTTATCTGAAATCGCTCGTTTTGGAAGTGTTTGAAGGCGATATAATTTACAGCGTCGCCGCGTTCGGCAAATCGCCGCAGGAAGCAAATATCTGGAAAGCGACTTTGCCCGCCGACCGCGCGGATTTTTGGAAAGTCATCAAAGACCCGAAGCAGCGCGAACAAGTCGCCCGCTTTTTCGCTGCCGGAATCGTCGCGGAAAATCCGCAGAAATTAGGTTTGAAAAAAGACCGCCCGATTTCGGAACTTTATAAAACTTTAGTCGGAAAATAGATAAGAAGCAGGCAGAAGGCAGAAGGCAGAAAGCAGAAAGCAGTAGGCACAAGGCAGAAGGCAGTAGGCAGAAGCAGTTGTTGGTTAATAACTTAAAGAATGCGAACTTCGATTTAATATAAATATCTGGTCAACAAACCTGCCGACTGCTTTCTGCCGACTGCCTTCTGTTACTGCCTACTTTCCAAAATAATGCTCGAAATCACTCTGACATATTCAACTTCCGAAGGCTCGAAAGAGATAGCAATCGTGCGCGAGAGAACGACTTTCGGGCGCGGCGATGCTGATTGTCGGCTCGATGACGAAGGACTTTCGCGGATTCACGCGACGGTTTATCGGGACGGCGACAACATTTGGATTGTTGACGAAAATTCGACGAACGGCAGTTTTGTTAACGGCGAAAAAGTCGGCGGCAGCGGCACGATTCTGAAGAACGGCGATACCGTCAAAATCGGCAACCAAACGAAAATGTCGGTCAGGATTTCCGACGGCAAAACAGCCGCGCAGCCAATCGCCAATCAAACGCCGACGGCGCAGACGAAAACGGTTTCCGCCGCTTCTTCGTCAGCGCATTCTTCGATGCTGATTCCGGCTTTGATAACGATGTTTGCGCTGTTCGTTATCGGCATCGCGGCGGTCGTGGTCGGCGTGAAAGTGGTTGGCGGCAAATCGGATGTCGTCTATAAATCGAACACCGAAGACGAAATTAAAACGCCCGACTATTCAAACGATGACGAAGAGGAAGACGTTAAAAAAACGCCGGAAAAAACGCCGAAACCGGAAAAAACGACAACGGGAAATTCAAGCGCGGACAATACGAGTCTGACCAACACGCCGGAAACTTTGAACAGCGGAACGCCGGTAATTTTCCCAACGGGAAAAAAATATCAAGCGATGTCGGAAGACGAAAAAAATCGTTACGTCGCGCTCAAATCCGAAAAAATCGCCCGCATTATCGGCAATCAAAAAAGCGAAGCGATTCTGCCCGAAGCCGTGCAGGAAATCAAGAAATATCTCAACGGCTACGTCGGGCGAATGGCGCGGGCGCGAACCGACAACTGCTCGCAGGGCGGCTGGCTGAAAAGTGATTTTAATACGGTTCTCGAACGCGCGACGAAAAACGCGCCGTTTATCGTGCGTGCGTTCAACACGGAAGGCGTTGAGCCGCAAATCGGGATTTACATTGCGATGATTGAATCGGAGCATTGTCCGTGTCTGGAAAGTCCGACGCGCGCCAAAGGAATGTTTCAGTTTTTAGCTTCGTCCGCGCCCGATTACGGGTTGGCGGCAGACCAGCGATGCGAACCCGAACCGTCGGCGAAGGCGGCGGCGAAATATATCAAATCGTTGATGGGACGCTTCGGAACCGCGCCCGACAGCGTGCCGTTGTCCATCGCCAGCTACAATAGCGGACAGGGAAATTTGAGCAAAAACTTAGACAAAGTTTTCGCGGCGGTCGCCAGTCAAGACCGCAATTTCTGGACTCTGGTGGCGAATCAAAACAAAATGGAAGGCGGCGCGGCGAAACAGTTCAGCGG
>JAJAYR010000524.1 GCA_026786155.1 Pyrinomonadaceae bacterium | reverse complement strand
TACCAATCTGCAACTGCTCCGGTCGGTTGACACGGCTTTTATTACGCGAACGGTTTATACGCAAGCCGCCAGAAATGGATTATTTCGCTACGTTTCAGGCAATACGGTTAATGCTGACGGATCAACCACAATCAGACAAAATGCTCCAACTGGAACGGGAATTCCTTCGGTTGATAGTAATGGAAATCCACTTTTCGGAATTTGTCCGAACCCGCTGCCGAATCCGATACCTGCCGGTTTCGGTTGTCTTAATTCTTATAGCATCGCAGCAAATCCGACAGGTGTCGGACTTGACCCAAGACTTTTGACAGTTATTAACTCAACGCCTCTGCCGAATAATTTTTCGGCGGGCGACGGATTGAACACGGCGGGCTACACTTTCGGAACGCCCGGACGCGAGCGGCAGTATGATTTTGTAATGAAGTTCGATTACAAATTAAACGACAATAATCAATTTTACGTTCGTTACGGCGCAGGCGAGCAGAACACCTTCGGCGACGGCGGCGCGAACGGCGGTCGTCCGATATTTCCGAATTCGCCGAACATTGTTGACACTTTCCGCAAACCGAAAAATTTCGCGTTCAACTATCGCTGGTCGCCCGTGGGAAACATCACCAACGAAGTAATTTTCGGCATCAGCCGGTTTGCCTTCAAGTTTAATACGCCGACTCCAGACCCGGCGATTCCATATTCATTTAACAATTCAAATACTCCGAACCTCAATTTTTCCTACAATGCGCGAAGCGTTAAAACGTATCAGTTCATTGACAACATAACGTGGATAAAAGGCGACCACATCGTCAAAGGCGGCATCAATTTTCGCTACGGGCGAGCGTTCGACGACCGTTCCGGCGTGGCGGGAACGCAGATTGAACCGCTCGTCGCATTCAATCCACCGACGGCAACATTAAGCGGATTTAATTTGCCGACCGCTATCGCCACCAATGATTTAACGCGACTGCGCGGAACGATTAACGACCTGCTGGGCAGAATCGGCAGTTATTCGCAAGCCTTCGTTTCCGACCCGGATAATCCGAATCAGTTCGCGCCCGCCGGAACGCGCTGGCTTTTCAACGCCACTTATCCCGAATACGATTTTTACGCGCAGGATACTTATAAATTCCGCCCGAATCTGACGTTTGATTTGGGTTTGCGCTGGGAATTTAAGCTATCTCCGAAATCCGACGGAAGACCGATTTTAGCTCCCGACAAACCGTTCACCATCGGCGCACCACCGGCGAACGACATCAAATTCGTCGAAAGAAAATTATTCGACAACGATTTGAATAATTTTTCGCCGTCAATCGGTTTCGCCTGGGACCCGCTGAAAGACGGCAAAACTTCGATTCGGGCAAATTATCGTTTGGCTTACGACCGTTTTGCGACGTTCCTGTTTTCGTCGAGCATTTTTCAAAACGCCCCCGGAAATACAGCTTTGGGAAACAATCCGACATTTAATGCTGCCGGAAATTTAATCAGAAACGGTTTGCCGAATCTGGCTCCGACGGGAACACCACAATCCCGTCGTCAACCTGATGCTTTTGGAACTGGCAGCGTAACAGTCATTGATCCCGATTTGAAGTTTCCCGAAATTCACCAATACGCGCTGAGTTTTCAGCGTGAAATTTTCAACAACGCGGTGATTGAAGTTAATTATATCGGCAAACACGGAACGAATCTGATTGGCGGTTACAATGCCAATCAAGTAAATTTACAGGCGACCGATCCGCGCTGCGGCAGCCAAACATTTTTGGAAGCCTTTATCGCGGTTCAGAATCCGACGAACACGAGCGTCTGCCTGATAAATTATTTAATAGGCGGAAATAACAATGCGGCTAACACGACAACTTTTCGCACCAGCGGACAATTTGCCACGCAAATAACGAACAACGCCGTCGCGTCGGTCGCGCAGACGCTTTCGAGCCGCACCGGAGCCGTCGGAACATCAACGGCTTCGTTGACGGCAAACGGTTTCAGCTCGTTCTTTTTTCAAAGATACACGCAGTTTTTAGGTGCTTTGAATGTTATTGACAGCAACGACGTTTCCCGATACAACGCGGTTGAGTTCATCTTCAAACGGCGTTTTAACAAAGGACTCGGTTTTCAATTCGGCTACACTCTGAGCAATTCAAAGGACACGCGCTCGTTCGACCCGGTTTTTACGACCGTTGCGACCGGCTCGTCGCAAGCCGCTTCCAGCACGTCTTATGACATCAACGACCGGCGTTTGAATTACGCGCCGTCGGATTTCGACCGGCGGCACGTTTTTCAGGCGACTTACGTTTATGAATTGCCGATTGGCAGAGGCGCGAGATTCGGTTCGGATATTCCCAAAGCTCTCGATTATATCGTCGGTGGCTGGCAGTTGGCGGGAAACATCCTGTGGACGTCGGGCAGCCCGTTCACGGTTTATTCCGGCTCGAATACGTTCAGCAATGTCGTCCAGTCAACCGCCAATTGTAACGGCTGCACACGCAACACCGGAAGTTTGGTTCAGGAAAGCGGTACGAATTTTTATTTTGATGCCGCGACCCGTGCTATGTTTTCAAATCCGGCGGCGGGTTCAAACGGCGATACGGGGCGCAATTTTTTTATCAAACCGCGTTATTTCCAGACGGATTTGTCGGTTTCTAAAAAAATCAAGGTGTCGGAAAGATTTAACTTTGATTTGCGGCTCGATGCCCGGAACTTGTTTAATACCGTTTCATTCGATAATCCGACGGCGGTGTTTAATTCTCCGATTTTCGGACGAATTCGGGACAGCGTGATCAGCGGTTCGAGAAAAATGCAGATTTCCGTGAAACTGAATTTTTAATCTGCGCGGAAATTAAAATATCGGCGGCTTTTGAAGAGATTCAAAGCCGCCGATATTTTTTCATTAAAAATTTTTCCGCACAAAGCAACTTGCTTTAAAAGTGCCGCATCAAGTTAATGGGCTGACGAGTCGAGCCGGTTTGTTATTTTGAGCATTATTAGCGAGATTCACAGTCTTTTCTAGTTCCTCCTGTTTCTTTTTCCCGCCGAAGTATGCGACTTCGGCGGGTTTTTTTATTTGATATTGTGCCGACTTTTTCTTGCCGCTGAAGCGAGTTGTTCGGCTCGCGGCAATGCTTCGACGGCTTTGGCAACCTGTGTATCTTCTTCGATTAAAACTTGATTCGCCGCGACGCTGCCGAAAGCCGCCGTCGCCAAGTTATGGCGCAGACGCGATTTGATAAAGGCTTTCTGCGCGTTGACGTTCGCGCTCAAAAAATTCCAATCTTTTTCGGCGGCGAGATAATTTTTAAATGCGGTGAAAAGTTCGTCAGTAACGGCAAAATCCGCCGTGCGAAGACGATGACCGTAGTTTATTTGCCCGTTTATTTTGTAACTTTCAAAACCTTTGATTCTGCCGTTCGCCACTTCTTTAGCGAAAAAGAAAAGCGGGTCAAATAAATTTGTTTGCGCCGCCGTCAGTTCGGAATTTTTAACCTTTTCGTCGGGCGTAATGCCGTCGCCGCCGAAGATTTTTCTGCCGGTGATGGTTTTGCCCGCTAAATTATTTTTCTCTTTTTCGGTCAAAATTATCTTGTGATTAAAATAGTCGTAAATGTTGCCGTTTGAATAATCGCGCTGAATCGAACGACCCGAAGGCGTGTAGTATTTGGCGGTCGTCAGAGTTAAACCTGCGCCGTAAGGCAGATTGATAACGCTCTGCACCAAACCTTTGCCGAAGGTGTTTTCGCCGACGATTAAAGCGCGGTCGTAATCCTGCATCGCGCCCGCGACGATTTCCGAAGCCGACGCGCTGCCTTCGTTGACCAGCACAACCAGCGGTACGGTTTCGGCGGATTTGTTGGCTGATTTCCAAATGCGATGGTCTATCGGAAGTCTGCCGCGCTGCGTGACGACGGTGCTTCCGGCGGGCAAAAATTTTTCGGCGACGCGAACCGCCTGGTCTAAAATGCCGCCGGGATTTTCCCGCAAATCCAGAATCAAAGATTTCATTCCCTGCTCGTGCAAATCGGCGAGCGCAACGCTCAACTCGTCGAGCGTCGTGTAATTAAATCCTTCCGACATATCAATATAGCCGACGTTTTGGCGCAGCAGATAAGCGTCGGGAATCGAAGGCTGCGGAACGCGGTTGCGGCGAATTTCGATGATTTCGATTCGATTGGTCGCGGCGCGTTCGACGGTCAGTTTGGCAATCGTGCCTTTTTTGCCGCGCACTTTGTCGCGCACGTCCGCCGAATTTTCGCCGGTAACTTTTTTGCCGTTGACCGCTAAAATTTTATCGCCGAATCGCAAACCGGCTTTGAAGGCGGGCGAATCGGGGAAAACGGAAGTTACGAAAGTGTCGAAAACGCCGTCCTTTTGATAATTGACAATCGTCGCGCCGATGCCGAAATACTCGCTTTGCTGGTCGGTCAAAAGTTCTTCGTATTCGGTTGAATCGAAATAATTCGAGTGCGGGTCGAGGGAGCGCAGCATCGCCGTCAGCGAAGATTTTGTGAGTTCGTTGTAATCGAGCCGTTTGCCGCCGACGTAATTTTTACTGATAATTTCGAGCGCGTCGGCGAAATCCCGCGAGATAACTTCGCCTTTAATCTGCGGCTGATTTTTGGCGACGCTTTCTTTCGCTTGCGGCACGGAAGCGGAAAACAAACTGCCGCTGGCGATTTTGAACGGTTCAACATCCGGCAACTGCGAAACGGTTGGCGGATTGGCTTGAGCGAAGACGGAAACCGCGCCGAAAGCGAATACGGTCAGTAAATGAAGTAAATTTCTCCTCATAAGTCAAAAAAAGATTCCCAAAATTTCCGTCCGATTTTCAGTTGCGACAATGCCGTTTGAAAGATTGCGAACAAGCGAAAAAAATCTTTCCGGCTCATTCGTGCATCTGGTGTCGTTGGGCGAATGTTACAAAAATAACCTGCCGCCGCGCAACTCAAAATCGAGCGAAATCAAAATAAAACGTAAATTTTTCGATGCTGTTGGAAAGTGGTAATCGGGATATGTTTCCAGTAAAAAAATTATCGGCGGCGAATGCTTGATAAAAACCTTTGACTTGAGCGAGAATCTGTCTATGCCCGAAGAGGAAAATAAGAATTCGGAAGCGAAACTCCGATCAATCATCGCCACGATTGACGTTGCCAACGCGCTGACCGCGCCGCTGACGCTTTCCATCGAAAATCTTTTGAAAATTTCTGCCGCCGAAATCAACTCCGAAGAAGCCTCGGTTTTAATCCGCGACGGCGACGCGGGCGATTTATTATTTTTGGCGGCAATCGGCAAAGTCGCCGAGCATTTGAAAACCTTAAAAATTCCGTCGGGCAAAGGAATTGCGGGCTTTGTTTTTTCATCCGGGCAGCCGATGGCTCTGACCGACGTCGGCGAAGAAGATACTTTTTACGCCGCCGTTGACCAGCAAACCGGCTATTCGACGCAGACGATTTTAGCCGCGCCGCTCCGCCACGACGGCGAAATTATCGGCGTTCTCGAATACGTCAACCGCATCGGCGAACCGCCGTTCGAGCCGTTCACGTCCGCCGAAATGGATAAAGTCGCGCTGTTCGCCGAAGCGATTGCGTCGCTCGTCAACGCCTACGAATCGGCGAAATTGTTCCGCGATTTGAGCGATAAAATGCTTTCACAGCCGGAAAAAATGCGGTTTGAAGAAGTGCGCGAATGGCTTCAGGATTTACGCGAAACGACTGAACACAAGGAAATGCTCGATTTAGCCGTCGTCGTCCGCGAAATCGCCGGACGCGGTGCTAACGAACGCCGTTTGTGCAAAGAAGTTTTAGAATCAATACTGCGCTATTCGGAAGACAACGCGGAAACTAGTTTTTTGAGCAGTTAGCAGTTAGCAGTTATCAGTCATCAACAGGAAACTGCTAACTGCTAACTGCTAACTGCTAACTGCTGACTGATAACTGAAAATATGACAACGGTATCAGCTTACGAATCAAACGAAAACTCGACCATCTCGACTTATTTCCAGATTGACGACACTTGGAAAATGGCGACGGGGAAGGGCGTGAGCATTGCGGTCGTGGACAGCGGTATTGACACGACGCACGCCGATTTGCAGGGCAAAGTCAAGCAATCGGTCGAAGCCCGCGCCGACCACAAGCGCGTCGTTTTCGAGCCGTCCGAAGTCGGCGATTCGGCGGGACACGGAACGGCTTGCGCGAGCATCATTTCGCGCATCGCTCCCGACGCGGAATTTGGCAGCATCAAAGTTCTCGGCGCGAGCGGTTTAGGCGACGGCATCGCGTTTCTCGCCGGTCTCGAATACGCCGTCAAAAACAAATATCAGATTATCAATCTGAGTTTAGGCACGACCAAACCGCAATTCTTCTCGCCGCTGCACGATTTACTCGACCGCGCTTATCAAGCCGGTTGCATCGTCGTCGCGGCGGCGAACAATCTGCCGCAGCCGTCGTTTCCGTCGGTGTTCTCGTCGTCGCTGATTTCGGTCAGCAAACACGAAGATTCCGACCCGTTCAATTTCGGTTTTCGATACGGCGAAGTCATCGAACTGACCGCGCCGGGCGTGAACATTCGCACCGCGTGGCTCAATAATAGTCACAAAAGTTTGACCGGCAACAGTTTCGCCTGCCCGCATATCGTCGGCGTGATTGCGCTGCTTTTGGAAAAACACCCGGAACTGACCCCGTTTCAAGTCAAATCCGCGCTCTACGCGATTGCTCAGGAAAATCAGGATAAAAAGAAACTCGCCGAAGCCGCTAAACAAAACGATTCTCAGGATAAAATTCTCCGCTGAAAACTTTTCAAATACTCGCCGCCGCTGCTCGATGAAATAATTTGGTAAAATATCTAATTATGAAATATCAGGAAGCGGAAACTATCAAACGAATTTTAAGCGAATGCCGCACGATTGCGGTCGTCGGTTTGTCGTCAAACCCGATGCGCCCGTCGAACGGCGTGGCGGCGTTTATGAAAAAGCAGGGTTATCAAATTATTCCCGTCAACCCGAACGAAACGCAGGTTTTAGGCGAAAAAGCCGTCGCCAATCTTTCGGACGCTGCCGAAAAAATTGATTTGGTTGACATCTTTCGCCGTTCGGACGAAGCCGGAAGCGCGGTTGATGAAGCCATCGAAATCGGCGCGAAAGCCGTCTGGTTACAGGAAGGCGTGATAGACGAAGCCGCCGCCGAACGTGCCGAAGCCGCCGGATTATTAGTCGTGATGGACCGATGCTGGCTCAAAGATTTTATGCGATATGACGGATAATGTGCAGATAAAAGCGGTCGTCGTTTCAGTCAGCGACACGCGCAACGAAGCCACCGATGTTTCCGGCGTAACTTTAGTCGGACTGCTTATCGGAATCGGCGCGGAAATTATCGAAAAGAAAATTATTTCCGACGACTTTAAAGATTTACGCCAGACTTTATACGTTTTGACCGAGCGCGAAGATGTTAATCTCATCATCACGACCGGCGGAACAGGTTTGGCGGAGCGCGACCACACGCCCGAAGCGACTCGCGCCGTCATCGAAAAAGAAGTGCCGGGAATCAGCGAAGCGATGCGGTTTGCGACGATAAAGAACACGCCGACCGCGATGCTTTCACGCGGGGTGTGCGGCGTTAAAAACCAAACTTTAATTATCAATCTGCCCGGTTCGCCGAAAGGCGTTGCCGAATGCTTTACCGTCATCAAACCCGTTTTGCAGCACGCCGTCAATCAAATCGGCGGAAAAACCAGACATTAAAATCAGGCAGAATAGCCACAAAAAGGCACAAAAGACACAAAAAAGAGAGAAATTTATTTTGTGTCTTTTGTGCCTTTTTGTGGCTATATCTTAAAGTTTTTAGTTTTTGTTGGATTCACGCTGCTTCGCCCGCTGTTCTTCGAGCCAGCGTTGATAAACTGCTTTGCCGCGTTCAAAATCGGCGGCGGACGCATAAAAATGATGTGAGCCGTCGTTTTTTTCGACGTTTAAGACGTAGAAAATATAATCGCTGTTTGCCGGATAGAGCGCGGCTTTCAGCGCACTTTCCGAGACGGACGAAATCGCGCCGGGCGGAATGCCGCCGAAACGTCTGGTGTTATACGGCGAATCAACTTCCAAATCGCTTTTGTTGATTGTGCCGTCCCAACGATTTTGCATTTTAGCGATATAAACCGCCGTCTGATCAATGCCGAGCGGGATATTTTTCGCCAGCCGATTGTAAATAACCGAAGCGACAATCGCGCGTTCTTCGTCAAATTTCGATTCGGTTTCGATGAGCGAGCCGATGGTAACGATCTCGTGCGGCGTTCGTCCGAGTGCGCGGGCGCGTTCGTTCCATTCCGGCTGCCAGATTTTTCTAAACTGCTCGACCATCGCTTTGATAATCTGTTTCGGCGCGGTTTCCTTCGGAAAGCTGTAAGTGCTTGGATACATATAACCTTCGAGATTTTTCGCCTGCGAATCAAAATCTTTTATCAACGAAACGTCGTCCATCAAAGCTAAAATCGCTTTATCGTCAACCGGCGGATTGTTTGGAAACTTTTCGGCGATGCGTTTGGCGATGTCGAACCGCGTAAAACCTTCGGGAATCGTCAATTTAATCGTGCGCTCCTCGCCTTTTTCCAATTCCTTTAAAACCTGCAAAGGCGTAATCGGCGATTCAAATTGAAATTCGCCCGCCTGAAATTTTCCCGCGTCGCCGAACGTCCGCAGATAAACGAGCGTCGGCATTTCGCCCGCCAAAATGCCTTCGGCGGAAAGTTTGGAAATGATTTCGTTCGGTGTCGAACCTTTCGGAATCTGAATAAAAATATTGGCTTTCGCGTGTTCGTGCGGTTTGTTCAGCGAACTGTAAATCCAATAAGAAACGCCGCCGACGGCAACGAGCAAAATTATAAAAACGGCAAGCAGATATTTGAAAAATCTCATTGAAAAGAATTTTATCAGAAAATTAAAAGGCGGATAAATTAACAGTTCTGAGTTCAAACTTTAGTTGGCAGTTTTTCGCTGTCGGCACGCTGAAGCGTGAACTCAAAACTGTTACTTTCACCTTTCCAAAACATCGAACGCCTGTAATTTACTACCGTCCGCCGAATAAAGCAATCCGGCGGTTTCGTCGGTCGTGAATCGCGCGTCGGGTTCGGAAATCAAAATGTAACGTGCGTCTTTTCCGGTGTGAACATTCACGCCGACCAAACCTTTGCGGTCAAACGGTTTCGGCAAATCGGTGTAGAAATACATATAATTTCCCCGAAGGTCAGCCAAACGCTGGCGACGCAGAAAATAATCGGAAAGTTTTTCGACCTGCCGAATCGGGTCAAGCCTTTCTAAAAGATTTTCCTGCACGTCGGCGCGTGAAGGCGTGGCGCGTCTGATTGCGCCGCCGATGATTTTTCCGCGAATGTTGCCGGAACTTGGAATTTCAAGCTGCCCCAAACCGCGCAGACGATTGAGCAAATCCGTGTTTCTCGACGCCACGCCGAAAACGCTGATGCGACCCGCAACGTAATTTTTCGCCGAATTACTCGCTAAAGTCGTTAAATCGAACGAGCCGAAACGCGATTTCAAACCCGACCAACGAAGCGATAAAACCGACCGCGCCACATTTGCGCCGCGCACAATGTTCAAAGCCGAAGTCGCCAAACCGCCGTAACGAAAATAAAGCGCGGTCGCCCGCAGCGCGATTCCCGCGACGATGCGAAAAACGCCGCGCGACGGTGCTTTGTGTTTGACGCGCCAGAGTTCGTTTGGTTTTTGGACTTTGGTTTTTAGTTTTTGGTTTTCGGCAACAAATCTGTGTTCATTTGTGTTTATCTGTGGATAATTTACCGTTTCAAAACTCACGCCGCGATTGACGCGCCGACCTTCGCCGCTTATTTCAAATGCCGCGATTTCATCGCGTCCACCGATGACCGCTTCACCGCTTTCGTTGATTAAAACAAACTGCGCCTTTTCGACATCGTGTTCAAATTCGGAAATTTTCTTGCCGGTTCGCGCGTCAATCGTGATTAAATCGTCTTTGTCGGCGACCAAAATCTTTCCCGCGTCGGCGAACACGAAATTCGTTAAACCTTTGTCCGCGCCTTTGTAACGCCAGAGAGTTTTACCGTTTTTCGTGTCAATCGCCGACACGCCAAAACTTCCTTTTTCTTCAATTTCGCCGTCTTTGATGCGCGTAAATTGTCCGCCGGTTCGGACGTATAAAACATTGCCGACGACTGCCATTTCCGGCGTAATGCCCAAGTCTTTGGCTTCCCATTCGACCTTGAAAGTTTGGCGATTGATGGCGCGGATTTTTCCTCTGCCGGAAGTGTAAAGATACTTTTCATCGAAAACCGGGTCGGCTTCGGTCAACGCCAATCCGCCTTCGTTGATGCCGAATTTTTCGCGTTCGCCTTCCTTTCCCGTGCTTGCGTCAAACGAAGTCGCGCCTTCGTAAAACAAATAAAGTCTGCCGTCGAGAATCAGCGGCGGGCGATAATTGTCGAGCGTGTAAGGAACTTCCGCGTTTTCCGTGAAACTCGCGGGCATCATCTGCACGTCCGAAGCCAACTCTTTTTTCCAAAGTTCGTCACCGTTCGATAATTTAAAAACGTGAACAACCGGCGTTCGTTTAAATTCTTCGCCGACTTTTCCTTTCGCCTTTTTCACCAATACGACGGCGAGTAAATCCTGCGCCGGTTCAACCGCCAACTGCAAAACGTCGCCCTTGACTTTATCCGAACGCCAGACGGTTTCGCCGGAAAATAAATCAACCGCTTCGACACGCGATTTGTCGCCTTCGTCCGACGAAACCAAAATCAAATCGGTCGCCGGAACAGGCGTTATCGAAGTTTCGTCCAGCCCTCTCGTTTTCTTGCGCCAAAGCCTTTCGCCGGTCTGCCCGTCAATCGCAAACAGAGAATTTTCCGTTCCGGCAAGCAAAATACCGAAATCGGTTGTTTGATAAAACTGAATTTTAGAATCGAGATTCGCTTGCCAGACGGTTTGCGCGTTGGCGTTCGCCGCGAAGAAACATCCAAGACACAAAAGTAAAACGAAGACTTTCATACGCTTATTATCCGATAAAAAAACGCGAAATGACATTCGTTTGATGTCGTTTCGCGCGATGCGGTTGAATTGTAAAAAGTTTTTTATCTAAAAGTAAGATTGTACAAATTAGAAAATCACTTCGGAATAGGTGAAAGCTGATAGATAATAGCTGAGAGATTTTTCGACTTCTTATCTTTCAACTATTATCTATCAGCTTTCATCTATTCCGAATGGTTAAATGTTGAAAACCAAACGACTTTAATTTGCACAGCCTTCGCATAATTAACATTAGACATTATTTGAAATAAAAAAATTCGATTGGCGAGGCTTAAACTGTTCGTTATTCACTATCAACTATTCGCTATTTTTCAGGGAAATCAGCCAATCGTTAATAGCGCATAGT
>JAJAYR010000523.1 GCA_026786155.1 Pyrinomonadaceae bacterium | reverse complement strand
GTTCGGATTTATCAATCTGAAACCTGAAACCTAATTATCATCCGAGGATAAAATGCAAAGTCGTGTCGCCTAATCTGATTTTATCGCCGTTGGTTAAAAGCTGTGGCTGGCGCGGCTGGAGACGGACGGTATCGCTGATGACCGGCAAGAGATACGTGCCGTTTGATGAACCGAGGTCTTCGACCATAAACTCGCTGCCTTCGCGCCAAATCCGCGCGTGGCGGCGCGAAATTTTCGTCTGCGGGTCGTATTTCGATAAATCAACTTCGGGAAAAATGTTCGATTGCGGGTCGCGTCTGCCGACGAGATTGTCCTCTTTTTCGAGCCGGAACGACGGCTGTTCGAGTTCGTTCGTGCCGATAACCAAAAGTTGCGCGGTCAAAGGCGCGGGCGCGTAACCTTCCGAATGCGAGTGAACGCCCTGCTGCGCGAGCGGCTGTTTCGCGCCGCAAAACGCGCAGAACATATCGGTCGCCACGATTTTCTGCCCGCAGAAGCCGCAGAAAACCGGCTGGTCGGACAAAGCGACTGAAACGGGTGCTTCCTTAACTCCGAAAGTTACATTTCCCTTTTTCAAATTTTCCAGATGTTCTTCAAGCTGTTGACGCATTTCGGCGGCGGACGCGAAACGCTTGTCGGCACTGTATTCGACCGCCCGCATTAAAATTCTTTCCATCTGGTCGGAAATTTGCGGATTTATCTGGCGCGGGCGCGGATGTTTTTGAAAATCGAAAATCAAAAGCGGATTGCTTTGCGGGTCGGCTCCGGTCAAAAGATGAAACATCGTCGAACCCAGACTGTAAATATCCGAACGTGCTTCGACGTTGCCGCTGAAAAGTTCCGGCGGCGCGTAGCCCATCGTGCCGACGGCGGTAACGCCTTTTTCTTCCTTGTTGACCCAGCGGGCGATGCCGAAATCAATCAGCATCGTGCGCCCGGAATTGCCGTCAACCATAATGTTGGCGGGCTTCAAATCACGATACACAATCGGCGGCTGGCGGTTGTGCAGATAATCCAAAACATCCGTAATCTGCGCCGACCATTTGCTGACTTCCGCTTCTTCAATCCGTCCGGTCGGCGCGGAACGCAGGCGCGAAGACAAATCGCCGCCCGAAATATATTTCATTACCAGATAAAATCGCGCTTCCTTTTCGTCAAAGAAATAATCGTAAATCGTCGGAATTGATTGGTGGTCGAGTGATGTCAACAGCAAGGACTCGCGTTTGAAATCGCTGACGGCTTTGTCCTGCTGCGCGTCTTCGATATACGACTGCACCATTTCTTTAACGGCGCGGAGAACGCCGCCCAGATTTTTGTCCGAAGCCAGATAAACCGCGCCCATTCCGCCGCCGCCGATTTTGCGGACGATTTCGTAACGCCCGTTCAAAACCGTGCCTTCGTCGAGCGGCTTGAGTTTTTGATTGTTCTTGCCGCCGGTGTCGCTGTTGCCGATATTTGGCTGCGTAAAGGAACTCTCGCCAATTGTCGAAACAGGCGTTTTAAAGATGATTGGAGTTTCCGACGGCGGCGGTAAATTCTCCGCCGCCGGTTTTTCTTCGACCGGCGCGGATTTTTCCATAATGCTCACCGAATCGAAGCGCGACGGCGGAAACGGGTCTTCGAGGGGCAAAACTTCCGACGGAATCGCAAACAGTTTTTCGGCGGCTGTCGGAATTTCAGATTTTTCTTCAATCGCCGCCGGAGACGCGAGTTCGGCAAAAGCCCGTTCCATTTCATAATCTTCATCGTAATCGGCGGCGGGCAAAGCGTTTTTCGCGCCATAATCATCAACATCGAAATCGGCGAGCGAAGCCGTCGCTTCGACTTCGGAAACGGATTTGTCAACCGACGTTTCGGGCGAGAAAACTTTTTTAATTTCGGCTTCTTCGTCGGACATCAGCGGAGATTTGATTGACGAATCATTCGGAGTTTCCTCAAGCGGTTCGATTGGTTCAATCGCTATCGGCACGGGATTAACGGGAACATTAGCGGGCTGTCCGAAGCGCGGCGAATAATTTATTTCCGGTTCCGCGCTTTGAGGAGTTTCAAAAGATGCGGGAAGCAAACCCACATTTTCCGCCGTTACATCGGTCGAGAAATCACCGGTTCGACTGTTGGCGTTTTCGACCGTGTTTTTATCGAATGACGCCGCGGATTCGGCGGCGTTTTTGGTCGGCTCGCTATAAAGTTCCGAAGCGGTCGGCAATTGCGAAGGTTGAGCGAACGAAATTTCGCCCGGCTCATCTTCCTCAACGGCTGCCGACGGCGATAAAGATATTCCGCAAAACGGACAAAAAACATCATTTTCCGCGACCTTTTCGCCGCATTCGTAACAATAGACCATTTTTTTAGTTTTTTAAGTTTATTGACTGATATAAAACCGCAAAAAAGTTTTGCCGACGATGATTTCGTCGCCGTCCTTTAAAGCCTGTCCGCTGCCGGGAATCAAACGTCTGCCGCGATTGACGAAAGTTCCGTTGGTCGAGCCTAAATCTTCAATCGAATACTGTCCGTTATGATACAAAATTCGGGCGTGCCGCCGCGAGATTTTCGCTTCCGGGTCGTGCCGGTCTAAATCAATATCGGGGAAAATTCCGTTGTCCGCGTCCCAGCGTCCGATTAAGGATTCGTCCGCCGAAATTTGAAATTCCGTGCCGACCGCTTCGTTTCGCTCAATCGTCAAAGTCGCGTGAACGCTTTTGATTGGCGATTTTTCAAGTTCCGCCGATAACCTGTCGGCATCCTTGATAACTTGCGCGATATTCGGAATTCCGACCGAAGTTACATTCGACGATCTAAAAATCGGCACGTCGGAACGGCGCGGTTCAAAACCCGGCATTTCGTTATTTTCATCTTCTATTTTCATCAGCCTCGCGCCGCACTCATCGCAGTATTGCGAACCGTCCAGATTCGGCGTTCCGCAGGTTTGGCAATTTATCATTATATCTTGGTCTCGACGATTTTGATTGATTTACGGCAAAGATATTTTAATACGGATTCCGCCAATCGCAAATCGGCAAGCGCGGGTAAAGGCGCAGAGACGAGAATTTATTTGCTCTTTCGATTTTAATTTCAAACTTTTCCGTTTGTTTTCGCAATGATGCCCATCAATAATTGAAATGAAGCCTTATCATCTTCTTATCTTTGCATCTTTGCGCCTTTGCGGGAGAACATATTTCCCGCAAAGACGCGAAGACGCAAAGACGGCTTCAATCTTCTCAACAGCTATTTAACTCCGTTTCGGTAATAGTTTTTTGAAACTTTGTCGGGAAACGGCGCGTAAAAAATCCTGTCGCGCACCACCGATTTATTGATTTCGGTTTAACTCGATAAAATTCTACAATTAAAAATTTCACTCTGCCAAAGG
>JAJAYR010000522.1 GCA_026786155.1 Pyrinomonadaceae bacterium | reverse complement strand
ATTATTACTTTCAGAAAAGTTCAATCTTCATTTTGCGCGTATTTGTTGAACTTTGAATTTTTATAGGAAAGCCCTGTTCCTTGCAATCTAAAAGCAAATTTACTGCTTCTCGAACCGCTCCCAAACCGCCTTTGTTTAGAGTCTTATATATAGAAAAAGGTATTACTTCTAAAACTCCGTCAGCGACCGTGATGGGAAATCCTACTTTCTCCATAACGCAAATGTCCGGTATGTCATCCCCGACAAAAGCGACTTCTTCAGGACTAACCTTGGCAATTTGTAAAATATCTTCAAAATCTTTCGTCTTATTGAGCGAACCGATTCTGATGTAGTGCATTCCGAGTTCCGTTGCCCGCGTTTTTACAATTTCTGAGTTTCTTCCTGAAATAATGCCGGATTGAAAACCTGCCTGATGCCACATCACCAAACCTTGCCCGTCGCGGACGTGAAAAACTTTCAAAGATTCACCTTGTTCGGAAAAATAGAGTTTTCCATCCGTTAAAACTCCATCGCAATCCATCAAAAGCAATTTCACTTTTTTAGCGCGTTCGATAATTTCAGCCGTCAATTTTTGCTGACTCATATTCAATTCGAGCAATTTTATCGAACCTCAAAGATTTCGACACCGCTCAGTTTCCAATTGCCGCCGACCTTTGCCAGCCGAAAAACAGCCGTGCCGCTTTCGGCATCTTTATTAAGTAGTTTGATATTCAAATTTGTTTCGACCAAAGCGTTGTCAGCGTCGGTTTTATCAATCTGCAATACTTTCGTCTGCCATTCCTGCGCTCCGGCAATTCCACCGGCAAATTTCGGAATCTCGCCTGAAATAATCATCGCATCTAAATTAACCCTGCTTCCAGAAACCGCTGCTTTATCGAATTGGGCGAAGAAACTTTTGATACTTTCGTCGGTTGCCGCCGAAGCGTTGGCTTTGATTCTTCCCTGCCGCGCCGCCAATGTCGCGCCGTATTCGGCATCGGCTTTGACAGCGTCATCGAAAAATTTCGCCGCATTGGAATTTTGATTATTTTTCAGAGCAATTTCGCCAAGTCCGACATTCGCCCACGCCAGACTTCGCGCCGTCGGCAGTTTTTCTTCTAAAACCGCGCGGAATTCCTTTTCGGCATCAGCGGTTTTGCCCTGCGCCGCCAGAGCGCGTCCGAGCCACGTTCTGATGTCATCGAAACGCGGCGCGTTTTGCAGAGCGATTCGCGCATTTTTTTCCGCCTTCGCAAAATCCTGTTGGTCAAACGCTCGCTTGACGGCGACGACGACATCGCTGTCTTCAAATTCACGCGGCGCAACGTCATCCGAATAATCAATCTGCGGATAAAATTTGTCGGTATCAACTTCGGCACGGACAATTTTATTGTTTGTCTTAAAACTTACTTCGCCGAATTTTTTGGCGAGAATCGTAGATTGCGCCGTCAGTTTTTCGCCGCTGGCAGTCGTCGCCGTGATATTAACCGTCGCATCAATCGCGCCGAGATTTCGCAGGGCAATTTTCGTTTCCGCGCCGTTCGACTGCGGCGCACCGACGAGCAGATTCATATCGGTAATCTGGTCAAACGAATAATCGAGAAAATCCTTCTGCGACCCGAAAGCCGCGCGTAATTCCTGCAATGTGAGATTTCCGTCGCTCATCTGTGAACGCAGCGCATTAAAAAATTCTTTCTGCCCGACTTGTTTCGCCAGCAGTCGCCAAATCATCGCTCCTTTATTCGTTACTGTCGAATAATAATAATCGTCAATCGGCGCAGCGGTATTTAATGGAGCATCACGTTTGACGACTGCCGCGTAAGCGGTTCTTTGCCGGAGGCGTTCAACATCGGCGATGTCTTTGCCGTATTTATTTTCGAGAAATAACGTGGCGATGTAGCGCGGCAAACCTTCACGAATCGCGCCGAAGCCGTCGCCGTTGACGATAACCGCGTTACCAATCCAGATTTTAGCGACGGCTTCGGCAATCGTCATCGCGGTCAGCGAATCAATTTTTTGCCGCCGCAACGCGCTTTCGTCAACGAAAATCGTTCCGCCGCTCGAAAATCCTGCGCCGCGTTTGACCGCGACTATCTTCAAAGGAACGTCGGGCGAATTTCCCAAAAGCGTCGTCATAAATGTTTTCGCATCGGAAGCTAATTGCGCTAATTCGTTGACGCGGCTTTTATCTTCCGCGCCTTTCGGAATACAGACCGAAACGCCGTTTGCGTTAACCGAATCCCAATTTCCCGAAACAAAAAAAGGCTGTCCGTTTAATTTCTGCTCGAATGAATTTCCGCTTGCAGTTCCCGAAGAAACGACTGTTTCGCCATTTGCCGCGCTGACTTGCAAACGCATCGGCGCAGAATCCGCGCCGCGAGCGAAAAACCAACTGTTCGGTGTCGGATACCAAAAAGACAACGGCAAAAACTGCGAACCGACGGGCGAAAGCGCGTTTAAGCCGGAATTTTCCTTGACGTTTAATTTGTAATCAACCGCGACGGAAAGATTCGCGTTCGGTTGAATGGCAGGAACGCGCACGACGATTTTCCGCAAAGTTCCGTTGCCGATTTTTTCTTCGCCTTTCGTAAAATCCGCCGTCGCGTCATTAACTTTGACGGCGGAAACTTCCGCGTTCGGACTGATTCGCAAAGTTACCGTCGTCGCCGCACGGCTCGAAACATTTTTCAGATTTAAAACGGCTTTGACCGTTAAATTTCTGTCCGTTTCGCTGTTCGGGAAAGTCGCCGCGATGTCGTATTTCTGCACTTGCCACGTTGCCGTCGCACGGGTTTCGTCCTGCGCGAAAATCGAATGCGTCAATATAGAAAGCAAAAAGGCAAAAATGATTAGTGATTGAAAAACTTTCATAATTAATCGGCTACAGTTAGTCCAACTTTTATTTCTTTATTTTTTCCGCTTTTTGGATTTAGTTTAACGATAACGTGAACGTAATTGAAGTATTCAATTTTGCGGGTTCGCGTTCCAATTCTTAAAACGTAAGTTCCCTTTAATAAATCTTTAAAGCAGAACTTTCCGTTTTTCCCCCTTATACAAGCAACTTTCCGTTTTTTATTTTCTACAACTTTCCAAGCGTAATCTGTAAGATTTTTATCTTCTTTTTTTGAAATTGCGAAAACTTCAATAACAACATCTTCAAAAGTTTTATTGTTTATCCAGAAGGTCGTGATACCTCGAATCTGATTAACCGTTCCTGCCTTTTCAATTATTATTTGATTTCCACCAAGCGGCACGTCATCTTTTAACGCAGTTCTACAACTACAATTTTTGATTTGAGCAAATAGATGAACCGGCGTTGTAAAAATTATGAAAGCGAAAGCAACAATTAAACTTTTTTTCATTTTTATTCTT
>JAJAYR010000521.1 GCA_026786155.1 Pyrinomonadaceae bacterium | reverse complement strand
GAAATCGCGCACGTCTCTGAGCGTGACGGATTCGCCGCGCAGCCACGCGCCCAACAGACGTTTTTTTGCCTCGTCTTCTTCGGCGACGGCTTGCAGATAAAAATAAACCGCGTGCCGAAACGAAGGGCTTTCGACTTTGAATCGCAGAATCGTTTCGAGCCAGAGTTTGGCGCGAAGGTCAATGCCCATCGGAGTCAACGGCTGTTCGACACCGAGCGTCCGAAGCGTGTGATAAAAATGATTTTCCAAAAACGCTTCGATGCCTTGCGGGTCTTCGGTGTTCGGATCGGCTTCGTGAAAAATCAAATTGCTGACAACCGCCTGATAAACTTTTAGCTGATTGTCGTAAGGACATTCTTTCGGGCTTAATTCCGTCCGGCTGACAACGTAGCCGTTTTCCCAAGCCTTGTCGCGCAGGCGATACAAGAAATGCGACTTGCCGCTGCCGTATTCGCCGACAATCAGTTTGAAACTCGAACCGCCGTCGCGCAAATATCCGCGCAGATATTCTTCTTCGAGCGTGCCGAGCAGCGAATCAATCCCAACCGTGTAAGCCTCCAGCCCGCGAGTCGGCGGAATCCCCGATTCGCCCAATTTGCGGATAATGTGCTGCGCCTCTGTTTGCGTAATCATAATTAGGTTTCTGGTTTCTGGTTTCAAGTTTCAAGTTTCCAGTTTCTGGAGTTGAAACCAGAAACCAGAAACTCTATTTCTCTGCGAAATAAAGGTCTTTGATAAATTGCCCTTGAGTTGCTTCGGTGGCGAGAAACATCACCCGCGCCGTGTCGCCGCCGACATCAATCGTCGAAGTTCCTAAATTCAAACGCAATCCGTTGTAATTCAATTTATTCTGACGGCGGAGTTCGAGCATATCAAAAGCAAAATGTGTTTTCGGATAATCCTTAAAACTGTTTTTGGAAGGAGTTTTGCGAAACGACGGCGGCTGTCGCACCAAAACCAGTTCACGATAGCAGTCAACGATGCTCATTCGCGTTCCGAGTGGTTTGCCGGAAAGTTTGAGCGTTCGTTCGTAGGCTTCGTAAATTTCTTTGATGAGTTCGTCGTAATCCGTTTTCCTTTCGCCAATCTCGCGCCGGGCGCGTTCGTAAGAATTAACAACCTGTGCGACATCGAGTTTGATTTTCTTGCTCGAAACCGGCTGCCGCGAAAACGTCATCTCGACTTGTTTGCGCCGAATGTCCGGTTTGATGATAAATAAATCCGCAATCAGCGCGTTCGGTTCGCCCGACAAAACTATTTCCCGCGCTTTGAACGCTTCGCGCAAATCACGCACAAAAGTAAATTCCAACTCCGAAAGATGCGTGTCGGCTAATGTTTGCAGTTCGTTGAAAAGTTTGTGCGCGTCTTTCGGCAAATCCAATTCCGTCGGCGTATTTTCTAAAGCCGCGCTCGCTTCATATAAAGCAAAAGCGTTGTTGTGCGGGTCTTTGAGTGCGCGTAAAGCCAGTTCGAGCGGCTTTAACACCGTGCGCCTCTGGTTGACTTCACTCGTCAAGTGTCGGCGTATTTCATTCAACTCAGCCGTCAAGTGTTCAGCATCCATTTTTCTTTATGTCTCCTTTGAACGGGTTTTTTGTATCGTGATAACGAGGTTTATTTACTTTTCAAAACCGGATTGTTGGGGTTGATTTTCGCCAGTCGGTCGCTTGTTTCCTGAGTGGCTTTCGCGTCGCCTTTTTCTCTGAGCGCAACCACTAAATTTTGCAGCGTCAATTCGTGATTCGGATTATTTTCTAAAGAAATCTCATATTCTTTGATGGCACGGTCAACGTCAGGCGGGTTGCGAAGGTAAAAAGTCAATCCTAAATCGGTGCGAACATTGGCATCGCCGGGATTTTTGGCGAGTGCCGCAACATACCATTTTTCCGCCGTTTCAAATTTTTCAGCATCAAAGTAGGCGTTTCCGGCTTTCACCAAAACCTCAAGCGAATCGGGGCGAATCTTACCGGCTCGCTCGTAGAATTTCGCCGCTTCGTCGTATCTTTGGATTTGATAATATAAATCGCCGACGTCCAATTGCGCTTTAAAGTCAGTCGGCTGGGCTTCGGCTTTTTTCAAGGCTTCGGTAACTTCCGCCAGCGGCGCACCCGTCGGCGCGTTCGGATTATTTCCCAACTGCGGATGGTCGGGCGGCAGATTCGGATTGGCAGGCGGCATGTTTCCCGTCGTTGTCGGCGCAATTGATGCTGACTGAACCGGCTGATTTTGATTGAGATTATTAGCGAACAGGAAGCCGATAATACAGCCCGCCAATAAACCGATGATTCCGAATAAAACTTTATCCTTGTCCATTTTAATTTAAATAGCCGTCAAGCCGTCGGTAATTAAAAAGACAGATTACCGACGGCTGACGCAGAAGTCAAAAAGCTACGCATAGCTGTGTAATCCCGGCAGCAGGTAACTGACGCCGAGATATGTAAAAATCACGAGTAGAAAACCGACGATAGCGAAATAAGCCGAACTTCTGCCCGTCCAGCCGCGTGAAATTCGCGTGTGCAAGAACGCGCCGTAAGTCAGCCACGCGACGAACGCGCCGGTTTCTTTTGAATCCCAGCCCCAGTAACGTCCCCACGATTCGTTTGCCCAGACCGCGCCCGTAATCAGCAGAATCGCTAAACCGGCAAACGCCAGACTCGCGGTAACATACATCAAATTATCCAGCTTCTCTAAACTCGGTAGTGCCGCCCGCAATTTTTCCGTGCGGAAACTAAAGATAATGACGAAAAGCGTCGCGGCGAAAGCCGTTACCAAAGCTTAAAATTCAACCGGGTTGGCTTTGAGGCTGAGGAAAAACGTCTGTGAATTTTGCAAAAAGAATTCGCTGCCGACGCTCTGAAACTGTTCAGCGGGAAGCTGCGCGATTTGTTCTGCCGGAAAACCTTCGCTTTCGAGCAGCCATTTGCCCAAAACGCTTAACTGCGCCGGGTCTCTGGAGATTTGTTCGCGCAACAGCGTCGGAAGTCCGGTCAGCGATTTAATTTGTCCCGCGTAAAGCGCGATTCCCGCCGCCTGCACAAGCAGCGCAGCTTTGAGCAGCCAATGTCCGAAACGGCGATACTTTTCATCGTTTTGCGAAAGATACGCGGTGAAACAAATGAAAACGCCGACCAGCAAAACCGCCGCGACAATCAACGACGTGCCGACGTAGGGAAGTTCGAGCCGCAAAGCCGTTCCCATACTGCGCCCGTTCGGAAGCGGCAGCATAATCTAAGCATAATATACGCCGGTCGAGAAAACCGAAAACTTGCTGACGGTGGCGAAAACCAGCAGCGCAAAAACGCTCGTCCACATCGCCATTATTTCGGTTTTCAAACCTTCTTTGAGCAGATAAGCGACGGCGACGGCAAAACAAACCAGCGCGATGCCGTAGCTGAGAGAAGCGCAGCCGACGTGAATCGGTCGCCAGTAAGAATCAAGCACCGGCGGCAAATCAATAAACTCGTCGCCGATGAACCGCGCCAACAGCAAAATCAAGGCGGCAATCGGCAAACTGAACGCGGCAAGGAAACGATAATTTTTGCGATGGGCGATAACCAGCGTGGTAATGCCCGCGCCGAACGCGAAGGCTAAACTCAAATCGTATAAATTAGCGAACGGAATGTAACGCCAAACCCAGGGCATTTCGCCGTGACCGTTGGCTTTTAAAATGGTAAACTCGCGGTCGTGCGCGGCAACCCAACGTATCAGCCAACTCGCCAGATTAAAAAATACGCCGAGCGTCGTCGTCCACAACCCGACTTGCTGCACGAAACGCGACGGCGCGTAAAGATTCGTCAGTTGAAAAGCCGCCGCCGTTACGTAACACGCCAACGCCAGCATCATCAACGCGCCGTCGGCGATAAATCCTTCGCCGCCCGTTTGAATGCGAAGCAGCGTGAGCGCGAACGCCCCGCCGACCGCCAAGACAACCGGCAAATAAGACAGCCATTCGGTCGGCATCTCTTCTTCAAACGAATCGGATAAAATAATCGGTTTTTGAATTTCCTGCATTTGATATTACTCCTGACGATAAATTTAAAGTGCTGTCTCACAATTTATGATGAAGATTTTTTCTTCGGAATAGATGATAGCTGAGAGATAAAAGATGAAAGATAAAATCTATCAGTTATCATCTCTCAGCTCTCATCTATTCCGAATCGTTTTCTTAATCATAAAATTCGAGACTCTACCAAATTTAGTTTCTGCCCGCGAAGGCGACAATCTTTTTCAAACCGTCCTCGAAAGCGACGAAATGGCGGTTGGTATTTCCGCCCAGCACAACTTCGTAATTTCCCGACGATTTTTCTTCAATCAAAGCCCAAACGCGCCGGTGCGAGAAAAAGAAAACGCCGAGCAATGATGTGATAAGAATGATGCCGCCGAGATAAAACGGGTTTTTTCCTGGGTCTTTGTTAATCGAAAGAACGTGCGCGGCGGCGACTTTTTCAAAATTTGCGAGTCGAAAACGATAGCCCATGACGGGTTGATTAACCGGCGCGTTCGGCGGCATTTCTCTGGCAAAAGCATAAACGCGCTTTGTTTCGCCGCTCGCGTCGGTCAGCGACATTATCAACGCCGGGTTGTTGTAATCTCCGCTGTTTGAAGCGATTTGACCGTTTTTTTCGACGACGAAATCGGCGACGAAATTTTCCCATTTGAGTTTTGCGCCGTTCGGCAGATTCGCTTCACCGCCGCGTGAAATTTTAATTTCCTGCGGCTCGCCTGTTTCCGGCACGATTTGCACGGTCGCGTTTCGCGCCTTGCCTTCGGAGATGAAACTGGCTTGAAAAAAACGATAACCGGCGTGGTCAATCGGATTGTTCATATGCACGAGAGCTTCGCGCTCGCCGCCAGCGTCGGTGATGCGAATGCGCGTCAGCCAATCGAGCGTATTGTTGGCGGTAATCGTGCCTTTCGGGTCAATCAATTTTTGCTCGATGTCCAAACAGGTAATGCTGAAGGGCAGTGCCACCGGCTTTTGCTGAACTTTATCTAAAGCGAATTCGGTTTGCAGCATTCGCGCCGAAGTTTCGCCCGGCGCAAGCGGCATTTGCCCGTCGCTGCCGAACTGCGAAGTCAGAAAACCGCCGGTTAAAATCATCAGAAAACCGACGTGAATTGATAAATATCCGAGCCGATTCCACGCGCCGCGCTCGGCGAATAAATAAAATTTCCCGGCTTCTTCGCTGACTTTGGCTTTCAAGCCGACGGTTTTCATCGCCCGCACGACTTTATCTTTCGCCGTCGTCAAATCTTCGGCGAAGATTTCGCCCGTCGCGTTTGATTTTTGCGAAAGCAGCCAGCGGCGCGAAGCCTTCAACTTCCGGTTTCGCACGATTTTCCAGGTTTTCGGAGCGCGTTCGATGGAAGCCAGAATCAGCGTCAGTGCCAGCACGAGCATTAGCGCGTTGAAATACCAGGCGTGATAAATATCGAAAAAGCCGAGTCGCCCATAAACTATCTTCTGCGCCGGTTTGAGCGCGGAATAATAATGGTCGAAGCCTTCGACATTCTGCTGCATAATCAGCATTCCAACCATTGAAAGTATGGTCAGGGTAATCAGCAGCGTAACTCCGAGTTTGACCGAACCCAAAACCTTCAGAACACGATTAAACACCGGCTGAACCCGTATTTCGGTCGGTCGCGCCGCCGCTTCTTTTTGAATGATTTCTTCGCTGACTGCCATAGAGAATATAGTCGAACTCAAGTTTTAAAACTTATCTTAATGCAAATAATTGAAGCCGGTGTCGGCTCACAAAAAAGTTAGAATTAACTTTCAATATCTAAAGCGTGTGTCTGAAAGGCGTGTGTGCCAATGTAACTAAAAAATAAAAAAGAGTCAAGATTTATCTGAATCTAATTAATCCGAAATAAAACATATTTACGACTTTGAAATTGAGATGCCGATTGACTCCAGAAATTTATCGGGACGTTCGCCGCCGATTAAGGCGAAAACGTAATCGTTCGGAATTGTCCCCGTTACGGCTTTGGTTTGAACATTAGTAATCACGACTTCGCGTTCGCGCAATTCCTTGATTCCGACACCGAACTGCACATCGAGTAAACCGTCGTCAAGGCATTGGTAAAGCTGCAATTTATTGCCGAATTTGACGTTAGTGGCGATATAGCTGCGAACCAGCAGCGTTACTTGATTAGTTTCTTCGGGGAGGCGCGGAATGATGGTCGCGCCTTCCCGCCGCGCCACCAAATCAACCGCCGCTTCGACCGCCGAGTTGCCGCCGCCGACGATTATTATTCTACGCCCTTTGTAATCGTTCGGATTCGAGAGACTGTATAAAACCTTGTTTTCGGGATGACCGTTGAGCGTGATTTTTATATCTTCTTCGTTCGGCACGCGCAGTTTGTTCGGCGAACCGCGCAAGCCGATGGCGAGAACGACGAGCCGGGCGCGGTAAGTCATCGGTTCTTTCGTCGAGCCGCGTTCGGTTTTGATGGTAAAATAATCGCCGTCTTCGGCTCGCTTGATTGATTTGCAACTTTCGTTTTCGTTGATTGGAATGTTTTTTTCCGCGAGTTTGCCGAGCCAGTTCGACAAAATACGTTCGCGCTGGTCGCCCGGAATTTTGTGTTTTAACTCGGCGGCAATCTCTCGCCGGATAACTTTTAAAACCGCTTCCTGCTCTGTTTTTTCAAGGTTTGCGAAATGCTTTTTGAACGCTTCGCCCCACTCATCTTTTGACGCGGCGGAACTATTACTCGTTCCGGCTTTTTCATCCAAATACGCTCTGAATTTTGATTTGATTTCCTTTTTCGTTTTTTCTTCGAGCAGCGGCACAATCTCGCCGCGCACCGGAGCCGGAATTTCTTCGATTAACTCGTCTCTGAGCAGCGCGGACTGTGCTTCGGCGAGGCGTTCGAGTTCGCCGCCGAGCGCATCTTCAAACGCCGCGTCCGACGGATTCGCCGCCGCTTCGTCATCGTATTTACCTTTCACCAGACCGAGACCGGCAACGCCTAAACCGCCGCGCCAATCGGTCGAGTCGGGTTTGAAAAATATGTATTTTCCCTTCGGATACGAGGCAATCGTGGACAAAATTTGTTCCTGCTCGATGCCGACGTAGCGCAAACCTTTTTCGTGCGCGGTAACGATTGCCGACGCGCCGCCGGGTCCGATGCCGATGACGGCGACGTCATATTCGGCTTTCGGTTCGGGCGCGGCTTTGCCAATTTCGGCGGCGATGTGTTCGATAACTTCCGCTCCTTCCTTGACGGCGTTTTTAATCAGCGGAACGCCCGAAACATCGCCGATAATGTAGCAGCCGGAAACATTCGTAACGTAGGTTGCCGCGTCGCGGGTCGGCGCGGGCTGCGAGCGAATTTTTTTCGTCGTTTTGATAACGATACAGGCTTTCGGATTGACCGGACAGACGACCTGGCACGAAGTATCTTCCATACATTGGTCGGCGGCGATGACGGCGGCGCGTCCGTCCACAATCGCCAAAACATCGTGCGGGCAGGCATCGACGCAGGCGTGACAGCCGATGCAGCGGTTGGAAAAAATAACCGGATGCGGATAATCGGGACCTTTATACCGGCTAATTTCCAATTCTTTGAGTTCGGCGGCGGTCAAATCGCGCACCGGCGGCGGCAAATTCGCCGCGTCTTTACTCATCAGAAATTTGAAAGTGCGGCTCGAATCGGAAACGGCGATGACGAGACCCGCGCCGATTAAAAAGAGGACGATGCTCGTCCAACCGCTGACGGACAATCCGCCGAGTTGTCCGCTTCCTCCGGGAAGCGGAAGCTGATTGATGCCGATGAGCAACGCCAGCAAAACAGTTGAAATTATTATTTGTGATGTTTTCATCGCTCGCTCGCTTCCGCGCCTCCCAAATTTTTAATCTGCACATCCATTTCGGCGGCGCGGCGGTTTTTAGTCGAGTCGGTCAAAAACTCGCGCCAGCGATTTTTGTCGTAATAATGCTGAACGTGGCACGACACGCAATTGGGACGGTCGGCACTAATAACGGTCTGTTTGGTTTGCCGGTCAACATAACCGTTATGACAGGCGGCGCAGGTTTGGCGCGGCGTTTCGCGGTCGAGCGGGTCGAAACTTTGGTGGCAGCTCGAACACGACATCGCGCCGCCCGCATCGGTTTTCATACCGGGCGCGGGCGCGACGCGATACATATGGACGGCGTGAAATTCTTTGTTGCGGCGAATTTGTTCGCTGTCGCCGGTTTCCTGATATTTGATGACTTCCGGCGACATTGCCGCCGTTTCCGGTTTTAATCCGCCCCATTTCCACTGGTTATCTTCCACCGGATAACCGTGCGCTTTTCCGTGCGGCGTGCTGACACCTTTGCCGTTGTAAAGCGTTTTGTTGCCGTCGTTGTGGCAAGTCATGCACGAATCGAAGGCGGCAAGGCGCGGCGCGAAATTTTCGCCTTTATGTTCGGTGTGGCAACTCGAACAATTGACTCCGGCGGCTTGGTGAGCCGCCGTATTGGTCGCGTGAAAGGCATCGGCTTTGTGGCATTTGACGCAGGCGTTATCAACGCTTTCATTCCAGCTATGACAAGTCGAACACGCATTGGCGTTCGGACGATTGGCGATAAATCCGGCTTCCGTGCCGACAAACGACGAACGAATATGCGGATTCGACAAATCCGCCGGAGCGAAAATCTGCGGGTAAAAATAAATCGCCCCGATGCTTGCCAGCGCAATCGTCAAAAGCGTCCAGGTGAACAAACCGCCGCGCCAACTCGGTGTCAAATCTCTGGTCGGTCGCCAATTAATCTGCGCCTTGCCGGGCAGCGGTTTGCTGACGGGACGCAGCGGCGTTCCCGATTCTTCTTTTTCCCGCGAACGCTTTTCCCAAAAAACTTTGAGAACATCGGAAACTTCCGCCGTCGCCGATTGCGGAATAATAGCGGTCAGAGCCGGTAATCGTCTGGTTGAGTTTGTAACGTCGCTCGTAAATTGATGCGATACCAGCAGCGATAAAACGTCTTTCTGACGCGAAACAACCAGCGCGTAAGGTCCGAGTTGAATTACGTCGCCGTCGGCGAGAAAGTCAACGTGTTCGGCTTGGAGCGAACGCCCGTTGAGCGTCAGGGAATTCGAGACGCTCAAATTAATCAAAAAATACTGCCCGCCGATGCAGTTGATTCCGGCGTGAATTCTGGAAACCGTCGGATGATTGAGATAAACGTCGCAACTCGGCATCCGCCCGATGACCAAACCGTCCTGGTTCAGCGTCATCGGGTCGGCGCCGTTGGCGCGGGTAACAACGAATTTACCGCTTTGCAGTTTCATCGCAAATTAACGAACATTAAAATAAACGACCTGAACGATATGCACCACCAGCAAAAACAGCATCATCGCCGTAAATAAAACGTGCGGCGCAATCCAGAGTTTGAGCAGTTGATGGAGATAGCACAACGCATCTACCCGGCGCAAGGTGGCGGCACTTTCGACGGCTTCCATCAAACGCCCGCGATTAGCCGGATTCAACTCGGAAGTTGCCGATTTGAATTCTTCACGCGCCCGCGCCAGCATTGATTTCAAATCTTCTTTTTCAAAAAATTGCCGGATTAAATAAGTGAACGAAAGAAAACGCGGATAAACCCGATTCTCGACCAAATCGCGCAGTTTCGGCTCGCTTTCGTGGTGAGTTATTTCGGTCAATTTCGCCCGAAGCTCTTTTCGCCGCGCCTGCAAATCTTCGAGCAGCAGCGGCTCGCCTTCGATTCGCGTCATTATGCGCGGAACAATCAGGTAACATAAAGCTCCGAAAATACCCGACGCAATCACGAGGTCGAACGAAATCATCAACAGCGAAGTCAGCAAACCGCCGGATTTGGCTCCGCCGTGGACGAGCAGCACGAAACCGGCTAATACGCCGAAATAAATATGCGACAGCATCCAGTAGCGCAACGCTCCGACGCGGCGGCGATAAACCTGTTTGCGAAACGAATATGCCATCGTCCAGATGATTCCCAAAAGTCCGATGAGTCCGGTCAGCCAGCGCATCGTCAGCCACGAATCCGGCAGCAGCATTGCGTCCTGCGTGTAGCGAATCGTTCCCCACAAAGCCGCGCCGCCCAATACCGCCACCAACAAAATGCCGAAAATGTGCCAAGCCGTGCTGAGCGGATCGCTTTTGTGAATGTTGCGCCCGATGGCGTGGGTCTGGTCTTTATAAATCAAGCCGACGGTATTTTTAACTTCGCTGAAATACTCGCGCGGATTGACGCGGACGAGTGCGCCGGTCGGACAATTTTCTTCACACGAATACGCTTTG
>JAJAYR010000520.1 GCA_026786155.1 Pyrinomonadaceae bacterium | reverse complement strand
TGGCAGTAGCAGTCGGCAGTCAAGCGAGTTGAGCGAACCGATTGTCTTCCGCCTACTGCCTTCCGCCTACTGCCTTCCGCCGATTGTCTTCCGCCGATTGTCTTCCGCCTTCTGCCTTCTGCCTTCCGCCAACTGCCAACTGCCTTCTGCCTTCTGCCTTCCGCCAACTGGCAACTGCCAACTGCCTTCCGCCTTCCGCCTTCTAACGATAAATCTCAATCCTCATTTCACCGTCCGCCGTCATCGAGCCGCGATACATTCCGTCGGAATTAAACGGCAGGGCGACATTTCCGAGCGCGTCAACCGCAACCAAACCGCCTTCACCGCCGATGTTTCGCAGATTTTCGATGACTTCCTGCGCCGCTTCAATCAAACTCGAATTTTTATATTTCATCCGCGCCGCCACGTCGTAAGCAGCGAGCGTCTTCATAAAAAATTCGCCGTGTCCGGTGCAGGAAACGGCGCACGTTCGGTTGTCGGCGTAAGTTCCCGCACCGATGATGGGCGTGTCGCCGACGCGCCCGAATCGTTTATTCGTCATCCCGCCCGTCGAAGTCGCCGCCGCCAGATTCCCGAAAACATCGCACGCCGCCGCGCCGACCGTGCCGATTGGATTTTGGATTTTAGATTTTGGATTTTGGATTTCACCCGCCACTCGCCACTCGCCACTCGCCGCTTCTACGGAGTGGTCGAGTTGGACTTTTCCCGTTTCACGTGCCTGTAAAAGTTGCTGATAACGATGTTCGGTGAAAAAATAATCGTCCGGCGCAAATTCGACTTTCATTTCGCGGGCGAATTCGTTCGCGCCGTCGCCGCCGAGCAGAATATGTTCGGTGCGTTCCATCACCAGACGCGCCAGTTTTATCGGATTAACGACGTTTTTGACGAACGCGACCGCACCCGCTTTGCCGCTCGCACCGTCCATTATCGCGGCATCGAGTTCGTGCTTGCCTTCGTGCGTAAAAACCGCGCCGCGTCCGGCGTTGAACAGCGGGAAATTTTCGAGCGCGACCGTCGCCGCTTCGACCGCATCGAGAGCCGAGCCATTTTTTTGCAAAATTTCCCAACCCGTTTTGAGCGAATTTTCCAAGCCCGCGCGATATTCCCTTTCGAGTTCGACGGTCATCTCCGATTTCAAAATCGTTCCCGCGCCGCCGTGAATTGCCAAAGCAATTTTATTCATAAATGCTTTTAAGCCACAGAGAACACAGAGAATTTTAAGGTCTCTGTGTTCTCTGTGGCTAAATTCTTTTTTAAGATTTAATTGATGGTTTATTTCGCCGGTGTTGTTTTAAAGCCCTGCATCTGTTTGATTTCGGCTTCCTGCGCCGCGATGATTTGGTTCGCTAAAGTCTTGATTTCGGCGTGTTCGGCTTTAGTCAACGCTTCTTTTGCCATTGCGATTGCGCCTTCGTGATGCGGTGTCATCTGGTTGATAAATTCGGTGTCGAACGCACTTCCGCTGGCGGCGTTCAGCTTCATCATATCCATTCCCTTCATCGAATCAGCCATTCCCGTCATTTCCATATTCAACGCCGCAGGTTTCCCGGCAAACCATTGTTCGCGCCATTTTTTCATTTCGGTAATTTCGCGCGTTTGGTCGGCGACGATTTTTTGGGCGAAGGTTTTTAATCCGGCGTTTGCCGATTTCGTTCCGGCATCTTTCGCCATTTCAACCGCGCCTTCGTGATGGGCAATCATCGTATCCAGAAACTGTAAATCAAACGGCTGACTCGCCGCATTCGGGGCGGACTTCATTTCGGAATGATTCATCTCGGAATGATTTGCCTTCTCGTGTCCCGTGTTTCCGTGTCCCGAACTTTCGGAATTGGTCGAGCCTTTGCTGGTTAAAACATTTGAAACGGGTTTTTCGCCTTCGTGCTTATGTTTCGTCGAATCAATAATCGTCGGACCCGATTGACAGGCGGCGAACATTGACGCGCTCAAAACGGCAGTTAAATAAAAAGATTTTTTATACATAATTTCTCCCAATAAATTTTTGTCAAATACAGTAATTACGCAGTTGAAATAAATCGAACGACGGGCGCGGCATTTTTACCGAATAAACAGCGAATAGTTAATAGTGAACAGCGAACACCGCCGCGAGCGCAGCTATTCGCTGTTCACTATTAGCTATTCGCTGTTCGGAAAGAAAATAATTCGCTGACCGTCGGCATTTCTTTTTATCCTTTTTTGTTCAACTGCGAAACTCCTAAATTAATAAAACTTGCGTTCAATTTTCGCTTTTTTCATCGCCAAAGTAAAACAAGTTCAAATTAATCGGGCGGAAATTGAAACTATCGCGCGTCCGATTTTAGCAGTTCAAGGCAGAAATGAGCCTTTGCCGTTGCGCCCGATTCGCATATTCGTCAGCCAGTCGAGCCATTTGTAGCGCAACGCTTTCGGGTTCAGAAATTCGGTGATGCCGACGGTTTGGCGCGGTTTGCCGTCGCGCAAAGTTAAAGTCATCTCGCTCAAAAAACGCAGGTAGAAAAAACTCGCGTCAATAATTTTCGTTTGTTTGACGCGCAGACGCGCCCCGTCTTCGGTCAAGAAAGTCAGTCTTTGCGGATATTTAATGCCGAATTTATCGCGGGCGAAATTCGCTTCTTCGTAAATCGCGTCGCGGTCTTGTAACTGATTGCTGCCAACCGTGAAAAGTTTCGTCGTCGCTTGTTCGCCAAATTCTTTGTAACGATAAAATACGGCGGTCGCATCGTGAAAATGGGCGCGTCCCCATTGCCAGACGGCGACGGTTTCGGGCAGCCAGCGATTATCTAAATTGTGGTCGTGATAACCCGTGCCGCGAAAATGAACCGTGTCGAGCGCGTTTTTTGCCGCATCGCTGACGGTGATTCTGCCGGTAACGTCGGCGCGGGAAACCGCCAGATTCCAATTGTGCGCTTCCGTCGCGTCAAACGGTTTGTCGGGCAGAAAATCACTTTCAATGGAAAGCCATTCAAAGTTAGCTTTTAACGTCCGATTATTTCGCAATTTGGCATCTATCGAAAGCATATAGCCCGAACCGTAGGGCGCGGAATCAAGTCGAAATTCGTTGTTGCCGAGCCGACACGAAGGCACGTCTTTTCCGGCGGAAAATTCTTCGGGCGCGAATTCGTTGATGGCGCGATATTTCGGTTTGCCGTCGCGGTAATAGGTAAAAGCCAGCGCGGGATAACATTTTTGGCAGACGAGATTTTTTTTCCGGCGAAATCTGTCCGCTAGTTTGAAATGCTTGCGGTTGTCCGCGTTGTAGCGCGGCGAAAAAATAAAATTGTCGATAAAAATTATCACGACGGCATCGCGTCCGTCTTCGCTCAAAGCGTCGAAATACCACCATTCAAACGCTTTGGAGTTTTCCTTCGGATGCCAGACGTCCGCCGCGATGCTCGATGAAACCGAAAATTTATCTCTGACAGTTGGTTGAATTGCCGTCGCCATTTGTTTATTTTGGAAAATTTATTTGTGATTTAATCCTCAAAGCATCGCAGAAATTAAAACTTATGGCAAACTTTTAGCCGCCGTTTGAATCTTTAACCTGAACTACCGACTCTCCCGATATTTTACTAAACAGAGGAAGGAGATAATATGAAAAAATTAACGAAAGCGATGTTGTGCGGTTTGGTTTTGTGCGTCGGATTGCTGACGGCGGCGTGTCCGTCGCGGGAAAGTATTGCGAATATCGAATCGAATCCGTCGAAGTTTTACAACAAAGAAGTCGGGATTGCCGGAACGGTGCGCGACAGTTACGGGCTGAATATTCCGCTGACGCAGATTCGCGGCGGCATCTATAAAGTTGACGACGGTTCAGGTTCAATCTGGGTCGTTACGCAGCGCGACGTGCCGGTCAAGGGAGTGAAAATCGGCGTCAAAGGCAAAGTTCAAAACGGCGTCGGCTGGAACGGGAAAAATTACGGTTTGGGGATGATTGAAGAAGACCGTCGAATCCGGTAAAAACTATTTTTGACGACAAGAAAATAAGGCGCGTGTCGAACCGAAATTCACACGCGCCTTGTTTTTTATTTGCCGAAGCATCAGAAAGCAAAATATCATCTGATTCGACTAATTCATTTTGTTAAAGTTGTATTTCAAATGCGAATCAGCCGTTGAGACATTCAATAACGAAAAATTTGCGTTTTCCTTTGCGTCCTTTGCGCCTTTGCGGGATAAAAATTGTTTCCCGCAAAGGCGCAAAGGACGCAGAGACATCAACTTAAATTTTTCATTTTCAACTTTTGATTGACATTCAAAATAATTTTATCGAAACCTAAACCTCAGCTTATGACGATTTACATCAAAATTTTCAACGCCCGTTTTGCCGATTTGCATCGTCGTTCGGTCGAGTTAATCCGGCTTGTTCCCGACGAAAAACTGTTTTGGAAACCGCGCGATTTAGGTCGCACGATGGCGATGTTTTCGGTCGGCGAATTCGTTTTGCGAAGCGCGGGCAAAGTCGAGCAAACCTTCGGCGGCATTACGACCAGACTCTGGGACGACCCGTTTGAATGGACTCTGCCCGAAAAACTGGCAACCGGCGATTTGATTTCAGAGTATTTAGCCGAAGTCGAAGCGACGCGATTGAACGGTTTCAATTTATTAAAATCCGACGAAGATTTGCGCCGCGAAATTCCCGCGCCCGCGAAAATGAAAACGATTTTTGAGATTCTGCTCGAAACAATCGCCCGCGCCGAACATTTTCAAGGTCGCGCCTTTGCCGTTTTTCAAATGTTTTCCGACGACAAGCCGCCGAAATTTTAACTTTTGAATTTTGAACTTAAACCGAATAAGATTCGTAGTTGAATGAGCTTTACCGAAACCCGACTAAAAAACTTTGGAGATTAAATTATGTATTGCCCGCGTTGCAGTCAACAACAAGCGTCGGAGGAAACGAAATTTTGTTCGCGCTGCGGATTTCCGCTCGGTTTGGTTTCGGAAATTCTCGCGCACGGCGGCTTTCTGCCGCAACTCGCCGAACTTTATAAAGGCAAAAAACTTTTCACGCGGCGCAACGGCTTAATCTTTTCGCTCTTTTGGTTTTTGATTTTGGTGATGATTTTAACACCGCTCACCGCTATTGCGGGCGGAGAGGAAATAACGGCGGTGATAGCAATTATCGGTTCGGTCGGCGCGTTGATTTTGGCGATTGCTTCGTTTTTGATTCTCCAAAAAGAACCAAAGCAATTTGAATTACCGATTCGGGAGTTGCCAATCAACAACCTTCACGACCTTCACGGCACCCAGCCGAACGCTTTGCCGCCGCAACAATCACAGCCCGCCAACAGCTACGTTCCGCCGCCGGTAACGTGGAAAGCACCGGACACCGGCGATTTCGTCCGCCCGTCGAGCATTACCGAAGGCACGACGAAACTGCTTGAGAAAAACGAATAATGGATAATGAATAATTTAAGAATCAACTCAATTCTTAAATTATCCATTATCCATTATTTTGTTCCCGCGAAATCGAAAGTTACATATAAATTAAGCGCGTTTTCCTTGATTTCGGAGCGCACGTCTTTGACGTTGGCTTTAAGCGTTCCGTTGGTGGCGGCAATCGGGAGATTGAGAGCTATTTGCTGTCCGCGCAAGATGACAATCGGATTGACTCTTTGATTGATAGTGTTCTGCACGAGCGGTGTCACGAAACCGCTGACGAGCGGCGTCACGCCGTCGAGATTAACGGTTTCGACGTTAATTTGTCCGAAAACGGTTTGCTGTGATTCGTCATAGCGCAAAGCCAGATTCGCCTGCGCCCAGCCCGCGAAATTGATACATTGCCCGACAATCGAAGTGCTTCCCGTAAATGCCAGCGGCGCAGTGATTTTGCCATTTTCGAGCCGAATGCCCGTCGCCACGCCGCTCCCGTTCGGCTGTAAAGTTATTTTTCCGTCACAGCCGCCGCTGTTCTGCAAAGCGAAACTCGCCAATTGCGGGCGCGGCGTTTCGTCCGAATTATTTTTCCCCGTCAGGTTCAAAGGAAATGCAGGTGCGTTCATATCGCGGAAAATCGTCGCCAGCACCGTGTCGAAAAACTGCTGATTCAAAACAACGCTCGCCGTTCCCGCCGGTGAACCGTTCGGGTCGGGCGGTTGAATCGGAACGCCCGGCATCTGCGCGGCTCGCGGCGCACCACCGCCGAAAAGATAAAATACCAATCCGCCGCCGATAATCAAACCCAAAATCGCACCGATGATGAATGTTAATACTTTGCTCATAGTTTTTTTGAGGGATGTGGGATGTGGGATAAGGGATGAATTTAATACGTATTCAATAATTCTTATTCATCCCTCATCCTTCATCCTTCATCCCTGATTTAAGGAGTCGGCTGCGCCGATTTCATCAGTTGACCGATTAAAGCCGCCGCCGCGTTAAAAACCATATCAACCTGCGATTTGATTTCTTCGGGCGCGACTTTTTTCAGATCGGTCGGCTCGGCGAACAGACTCGCGTCGGCGGTCGTTTTGATGTCGCTCATTTCCGTCACGAAACTCAAACCTTTAATTCCCTGCACGCTGCCGTTCTGCGATTCGGAATTCGTTACCGAACGCAGCGGCAAACCCGTTTCCACATCAACTAGAACGATTGATTCGGTCTGCACCGTTCCGGCTTGCGATTGCGTGTCGGTCGTCGCGCCGTAACGATATTTGACAGCGTTGCGGTCGCCGACTTTCTCTTCGCCGACGCGCTCGACACCTTTCAAGTTTTTCACCTGACTGACGATTTGTTCGGGCATCAGCATCCGGCGCGGGTCAATGCCGATTGATTCTTTGTTCAGTTCGGCATATTGTTTGCGATTCGGTGAAATGACGTATTGCTTGCCGCCGCGGTCGAGATAAATCAGCTTTTCGCCGTTCGGCAGGGAAAATTCCATCCGGCGGTCGGCACCGTTTCGCGCGACATTAGCTTTGAGCGGCGGAATCGCCAGACTCTGGGCGCCGGAAACTTCAAACTTCAAAGTTACGACGGCTTGATATTGTTCCGGCTCTTTTGATTCAATGGTCGCGCCCGAAGTTTTCGCCGTGTTCGAGTTTGCATTTGAAACATTCAAATTTACCGAATTAGAATTAACGCTTAAATTCAGATTCGTATTAACCGCCGTGTTGCCGTTTGAATTAGTCGGCGGCTGACACGCCAGTCCGAAACCCGCGAACAGCAGCGATAAAATCCAGATTTTATTTTTGTTCATCAATTTTTCACTCCGATTTTTAATAAAATTAACGCTGATGTTTCACAAATAATGCTGATAAAAAAAACGATTCGGAATAAATAATAGATGAGAGATAGGAAATAAAAGTCGGAACAATCTATCAGTTATCATTTATTATCTATCATCTATTCCGATGTAAAATTAACCGGAAAAATCTATCAGGACATAAAATTTGAAACTTCACCAATTTATCTTGTAAGAATACTACATCTTGATTGATATGTTTAATATCCGACGGCTTCGCCGTCGCTTCGCGCGTCAATCGCGCCGAGCCGCACGCCGGTTTTTTCTTCGATGGCGATGCCGGTTGCCGACGCGACGTAGCCGGGTTTTTCGGCGAATTTATGTCCGAGTTTTTCCAATGCAATTCGCGTATCGGGCGACATCCCGAACGGCTCGTATAAAATTTCGTCGGGAAACCATTGATGATGCAGACGCGGCGCGTCTATCGCCTGCTGAAAATTCATATCGTGGTCAATCATATTGATAATCGTCTGCATAACCGCCGTGATAATGCGCGGTCCGCCGCGGGCGCCGACCGCGAACCACAGCGAGCCGTCTTTTCTGAGGACAATCGTCGGAGTCATCGCCGACAGCGGACGTTTTTTCGGGGCGACGGCGTTGCGTTCGCCCTGAATCAGCCCGAACATATTCGGCGTTCCGGGACGCGCCGCGAAATCGTCCATTTCGTCGTTCAACAAAACGCCCGTGCCTTTCGCCGTCACGCGCGAGCCGTATAAATCGTTGATGGTGTAAGTGTTCGTTACGCAGTTCCCTTCCGCGTCAACGACCGTGAAATGCGTCGTTTCCATCGGTTCTTTGCCGACGATTTGCCCCGCGCCGATGTCGGTGCTTTTCGAGGCTTTCGTCAAATCAATCGTCAAAGCGCGTTTTTCGGCATATTTTTTATCAATCAATTCGGCGGCGGGAACCGGCACGAAATCGGCGTCGCCCATAAATTCGGCGCGGTCAGCGAACGAACGGCGCAGGGCTTCGGTTACAACGTGATATTTTTGCGACGAATTGGACTGCATCGCACGCAAATCGTATTTCTCCAAAATGTTCAGAGTCTCAAGCAGAACGATTCCGCCGGAACTCGGCGACGGCATCGAAATAATTTCGTAGCCGCGATACGTTCCGCGCACCGGAACGCGCTCTTTCGCCTGATAATTCTTTAAATCTTCAAGCGTTATCAAACCGTTGTTCGCTTTCATATCTTCGGCAATCAGCCGCGCCGTTTCGCCCGTATAAAATTCTTTTGCGCCGGATTTCTGCATTCTTTCCAGCGTTTTGGCGAGTTCCGGTTGTTTGAGCGTGTCGCCTTCTTCGTAGAATTTGCCTTCGTTCAAAAAGATTCGATTGCTTTCGGGATATTTGGAAAGCGTTTCTTTATAAGATTTGAAAAGATTTGCCAGTCGCGCCGTTAAAACATAACCGTCGGCGGCGAGTTTTTTGGCGGGTTCGACGAGTTCTTTCCAAGACAATTTTTTCGAGCCGTATTTCTGAAAAGCCATCTCGAGTCCGGCGGGCGTTCCGGGAACTCCGGCAGCGCGATAACCGACCGTCGAAGAACCTTCGCCTTTGATGAGTTCGCCTTTGTCGTCAATAAATATATTGCGCGAAGCCTTTGCCGGAGCCATTTCGCGGTAATCAATGGCGGTCGTTCTCCCGTCTTTGAAGCGAATCAGCATAAAACCGCCGCCGCCCAAGTTTCCGGCTTCGGGATAAACGACGGCGAGCGCGAGCGCGACGGCAATCGCCGCGTCAACCGCATTGCCGCCGCGTTTCATCACGTCCGCGCCGATTCGGGAGGCGAGCGGATGTTGGGAAGCAACCATCGCGTGTTTGCCGCGAGACAGTTCCCGCCGCGCCGCAAAGATATTTGTTTCAAGCGAAATAAATGAAAACTGGAATGACATAACTATTAAATAGATGGCGACTTTTTTAATTGATTTCATATGTTTGCGATTAAATGAATCGTCTGAAATGTTTCGTTTCGTTGAATATACAAAATTCTAAACGGCTATCCAAATCGAAGAAAATTTCTTTCTGAGACGAAACCGTTTGCGCGGTTCAGCGAATAGCATTATAATCTTGGCAAATTTCTAATTTGTATTGTAGAATGAACGGCATTGACGGGAACGCAAATTCCGGTTCATTCGACAAATCAACCGTTTAAGCGGTCAATCTTTCCAATCTCGAAATCAGGAGTTTAACAAAATGAAAAAGTTTCTGGCAGCAACTGCCTTATTATTGGCAATCGTGTCGGTCAACACGCCGGTTTCGGCGCAAAAGTCCAAGATTTTACAGCCGACCGTCAAATTTGACCAAAACCCGGTCAGCTATGCGGAAACAAAAGCGTTCTCCGACGGGCGCGGGGTGTGGCTTGAATGGAAAACGGAAAGCGAATCGAAAAATCTCGGATTTTACGTTTACCGAATGGTCGGCGGCGAAAAAGAACTGGTCAGTCAGTCCTTGATTCCCGGCGCATATTTGCAAACCCGCGAAGAAAAAACCACTTCCGGCAATTATTCCTTCTACGACCGCCGCGGCGATTTTAACAGTTCGTATGTTATCGAAAGTTATCACGTCAACGGAGCGAGACGCTTTTCAGAGGTGATTCAAACGAAGTTGGTTGACGATTTGACCACCGTCGCGGGCGTTTCATCGGAGCAGCTTGAAAATCAAGCGAACGATGCCAAGCCGTCGGTTTCGGGAAACGATTCGGTGTTGCCCGAAGATTTAGCGACGGAAGTCGCCAATTTTACGCTGCCGCCCGACCCGGTTACGCAGCGTTGGGTGGCGGCACAGCCGGGCGTGAGAATCGAAGTCAAAAATACGGGTTTTTACCGCGTTTCACGCGCCCAACTGCAAACCGCCGGTTTTGACGTGAACGCGCCGACCGCGCGTTGGCAGCTTTATGTGAACGGTGTCGAGCAAGCAATTAATATCGGCGGAAGCGGCGATTATATCGAATTCTACGGCAAAGGAATTGATACGCTGAACACCGATACGCAAATTTATTTTCTGGTCGTCGGCTCGACCAACGGCAAACGCATCGGCAGCGCGATTCGCCGACGAATCAGCGGTTCGGTGGTCTCGAACAGCTACTCGCAATTCTTTTTCAAAAAAGAGCGGGCGGTTTATATGTCCAATCTGCTCAACGGCGATACGGAAAACTTTGTCGGCGGAACGGTGATCAACGCGACCGGCGGAACGGTTGATTTCAATTTGTCGGGCATTGATTTCACTGCGGCGGCGGCTTCGATTGATGTGAGAATTCAAGGCTTGACGCAGGTCAGTCATCAAACTAAAGTTTTCCTCAACAACACGGAAGTCGGGACTTTGAACGGCAATAGTTTCGATTCGATGTCCGGCAGATTTACATTTCCGACCGCGCTTTTAATCGAAGGCGTAAACAGTTTGAAAATGGTTTCGCTGAATAATATCCCGGGCGGAGCATCGGACATTTCGTTGTCCGATTCGCTCAAAGTCAACTTTGCGCGGCGTTATCGAGCCGACCAAAACCGGCTTTCGTTCCACGTTCCGAATTACAAAAACAGCTACGCCGAAAATTTCAGTTCCGCCAATATCCGCGTTTTCGATTTAACCAATTCGGACGCGCCGATTCTGGTCAACGGTTTGAATGTCGAAGCGAACAACGGCAGTTTCCGCGTTAATCTACCGTCGAATCGCGGGCGTGTGCTGTTCGCCGTCGAAGATTCCGGGCTGTTAGCGGCGGCTTCGATTTCCGCCAATATTCCTTCGACTTTATCAACGACCGCGCACAATGCCCGGATGATAATTATTTCGCACAAAGATTTTCTGACACCGGCGACCGCCTGGGCGAACTATCGGCGCGGTCAGGGAATGACCGTCGAAGTCGTCAATATCGAAGACATTTACGACGAATTCAACTACGGCGCGTTGGGCGCGGACTGCATCCGAGATTTTCTGAATTACGCCCGAACTAACTGGCAAACCGCTCCGAACTACATTTTACTGGTGGGCGACGCGACTTACGACCCGAAAAACTATTTCGGCGGCGGCGGAAATTTATTGCCGACGAGATTGGTGGACACGGTTTATTCGGAAGTCGGCAGCGATGAAACATTGGCGGATTTTAATGACGACGGTTTGGCGGAAATCGCCATCGGCAGAATTCCGGCGCGAGACGCGGCGACCGTTACTTTAGCGTTAAACAAAGTTACCGCGTTCGAGCAGACCGTTCCGCAGGCACCGGCACGCGGCGCACTTTTCGCCAGCGATTTGCCCGACGGCTACGACTTTGAAGGTTCGAGCAACCGGCTCTGCGCCCAACTTCCGACAACCATTCCCTGCGTCAAGATAAATCGCGGACAACCGAACGCCGGAACGGGATTGATGGCGGCTCTGAACACAGGCAAGTATCTCGTCAACTATTCGGGACACGGCAACGCGGGCGTGTGGGCGACGGGCGGTTTCTTCGGCAACACGCAAGCCGCTCAACTGACCAACGCCGACCGCCTGTCGATTTTCACGATGCTGACTTGTCTGAACGGTTATTTTATCCAGCCGACCGACAGTTTATCGGAAGTTTTAATGAAAAATCCGAACGGCGGCGCGGTCGCGGCGTGGGCTTCTTCGGGTTTGACCACGCCCGATATTCAGGAAATTATGGGACTCCGCTTTTACAATCAAGTCGGCGCGGGCAATATCACGCGCATCGGCGATTTGATAAAGGACGCGAAAACGACGATTGATTTCGGACGCGATGTCCGCCTTTCGTGGGTTTTGCTCGGCGACCCGGCGATGAAAGTCCGATAATTGTCGTCCGCCGAAAACTGAATGCGCGAATCGTTTCGATAATAAACGGTTCGCGTTTTTTCATTTTCGGCTTTTGTGAACAATCAGAAGAAACGAGAACGCCAAACCGAACGAGCGCGGCGAACTTTATGTTAAAATCGGAGGCGAGGTAAAAATTATGGCGACGCAGACCCGAACCGAATTGATTGATTACGTCCCGACGGTTTTCGATTTCAGCCCGTTGCGGCTGACCGACGAGCAATTCGAGAATCTTTGCCGCAATCATCCCGACCTTAATCTCGAAATGTCCGCCGAAGGAGAATTGATTATCGTGCCGCCAACATTACCCGATACCGGATGGAAGAATTCCGATTTGATTACCGACGTGAATATCTGGGCGAGAAAAGATAAGACCGGAATCGTTTTTGATTCATCTTCGCTGTTCACTTTTCCGAACGGCGCGAAGCGTTCGCCGGACGTTTCGTGGATTCTTCGGGAAAAATGGGACGCGCTTTCGGAAGCCGAAAAAAAGCGTTTCTCGCGGCTTGTTCCCGATTTCGTCATCGAACTTCGCTCATCGTCGGACGCGCTCAAAACTTTAAAAAAGAAAATGGCGGAATACATCGAAAACGGCGTGCGGCTCGGCTGGCTGATTGACCCGCTCGAACGAAAAGTTCACATTTACCGCGCTGACGGCAGCGTTGAAGTTTTAGACAATCCCGAAATGGTGGCGGGCGAAGATGTTTTAATCGGCTTCGAGTTGAACGTGCGCGAAATTTGGTAGATAATTTCGGTTTGACTGAAATTTTCAAACCTTATAAACTTTACATTTTGAAACGTGGTGAGTTACGGCAACTTGCGACCACGCAAAAAATCGCTAAAAAGCTCAAGAGTTTCAATTGAATAAGTTACCTGAAAACTCTGCGCTTGTTTGGCGCGGAGTTTTATTTTTATGAGCAAAAACTTTCTCGAATT
>JAJAYR010000519.1 GCA_026786155.1 Pyrinomonadaceae bacterium | reverse complement strand
ACATCGAAAAACGTCAAACGCGCTTTGACGTTGAAATTGACGGAATCGGTTTCAAAACTGTTGACATCGAAACCTAATTCTAAACGCGCCGGTTTTGCAATGCGCTCATCGGCTTTGCTCAGACGAATCAACAAACCCGTTGCGCCGTCTCGTTCGGTGAGGTCGTAACCGAGCGCGGTAAAACGTCCCGTGCCGGTCAAATCGGTCAAATCTTTGGCTAATTCTTCCTGCTTCTCCCGGTCTAACGGCTGATTCATATATTTTCCGTCGAGTTTTTCCTTGATAGTTTCGACGGCTTCGCGGTTTTTGCCGTCAACCGCGACGAATGCCGGAACGGGCGCGGTTTCGGGCAGTTCACGTTGGCTGCGGGCGGCAAGATGCGTCTGCCAATCAGCCTCATCGAGCGACAAACTTTTCAGCAATCCGATTTTTTCCGTCGCGCCTTGATAACCCAATTCGATAATTTGTTTGCTGTTGGAAAAATCGGCTATCGTAATATCTCCGAGTTCGGGCGCGATGATAAAATCCGCTTGCCGCAAACTGCGCCGCGAATTATCCAAAGACGCGATATTTATCGTCTGCGCTAAAACGCCGAGCAAACTGTCCAGCGATTCGCGGCTGCCGAGCTGCGTTTCGATGTTGACGACAATCAAAACGTCCGCGCCCATCGCTTTGACGACATCGGTCGGAATGTTGTTGACGAGTCCGCCGTCCGCCAGTATTTTCCCGTCAATCTCGATGGGCGAAAAAATTCCCGGAATGCTCATCGTGGCGCGAAGAGCGCGGGAAAGCGAACCGCTTTTGAGCGTAACCGATTCGCCTTTGACCATATCCGTTCCGACGGCGCGAAACGGAATCGGCAGATTATCGAAATCGTTGACCGCCGCATACGGCAAAGTGGCGCGGTCGAAAAGCAAACCAATTTCGTGTCCGGGATTAAGTGCGTTCGGAAGATTTAAGTTGTTCGCCTTGCCGCGCAAAGTTATCGGCGCGGGAATGTTGCGGCGATCTTCTTTGCGGCGAAACGATAAATTGTCAAATGACGGTGAGCCGCTCAAAAGTTTGTCCCAATCGAGCGAGCCGACGAATTCTTCAATTTCGGCGGGCGTTTTGCCCATCGCATAGAGCGAGCCGACGAGTGCGCCCATACTCGCGCCGCCGACGTAATCAACCGGAATGCGGTTTTCTTCCAAAATCTTTAATACGCCGATGTGCGCGAAACCACGCGCCCCACCGCCGCTCAAAACCAATCCGACACTTCGACGTTTTTTCGATTCGTTTTTAGTCGTGATTTGGGCGCGAACGGCGAAGTGTGGGAAAACCGCCAACGCGAGGATTAAAAAAAACGCCGCCAATTTTTTCATCATAATTTTGCCGGTGAAAATTTAGACCTTTTGAAAAAAGTTTGATGGAGGCGTTCGCCGTAAAGTTGTATTCTGCAAAATTTACCGCAACACGGGCGAAAAAGAAATTAGCCGCGAATTGGACGAATGAAAACTTAAAAATAATTCGTGTAATTCGCGGCTAATTTCTTTCCCATTATTTCTGCGCCGAGTTCGCGCCGAGATATTTCTCGAACCAATCGAGATTCGACTGCATCGCGGCGATTTGCATTTTCGGTTCGTTTAGTCCGTGCGGCTGGCGCGGGAAAACAATCATTCGCGTCGGGACGCTCTGCGCTTTCAGAGCGTTATAAAATTCGTAGCCCTGCGAAATCGGAACGCGGATGTCGGCTTCGCCGTGCTGAATTAAAGTCGGAGTCGAAACGCCTTTGACGTTGAACATCGCCGAATGTTTCGCGTAAATTTCCGGGTTTTCCCAACTCTGCCCGCCGAAATAGTCGGGAACGAACGCCGGAATGTCCGCCGTGCCGTTAAAACTCATCAGATTCGTCACCGGCGCACCGGCGGACGCGGCTTTGAAACGCTTCGTCTGCGTAACAATCCACGAAGTCATAAAACCGCCGTAACTCCAGCCCATCACGCCGAGCCGATTTTCGTCCGCCACGCCCATTTTGATTACTTCGTCAACGCCGCTCATCAAATCCTGAAAGTCCATTCCGCCCCAATCTTTGATATTGGCGCGGCGAAATTCCGTGCCGTAACCGCTTGAACCGCGCGGATTCGGGCGCAGAATCGCGTAGCCGCGTGAAGCGAACGCCGCCAGCGGATAACTGCCGCGTCCGGCGAGATAGCTTTGCTGAAAAACGCCCGCCGGTCCGCCGTGAACATTGAGAATGAGCGGAACTTTGCGCCCCGTTTCATAGTTCGTCGGATAAGTCAGCAGCCCTTCGATTTCACGCCCGTCTTTGCTTTTCCACCGAATAATTTCGGTTTTGCCAAACGGCATTTTCGGCGCGTCGGCGTTGGCGCGGCTGATTTGAACGGGTGCGAAATTTTCAGATTTCGAGACGAACGCTTCCGGCGCGGTTTGATAATTTTGTTTGACGAAACCGAACATCGTTCCGGCGCGGTTGAGGCTGACGGCGTTGATAACTTCGTCGGTTTCGTTGAGATTCGTGATTTTATTTGAACCGACATCGAGCGCGTAAAGGCGTGTTCCCACGCCTTTGGCTTCTGAAAAATAAATCCGTTTGCCGTCCGCCGACCAGCCCGCGATGTTCGGCTGATTGTCGAGCGACGCGGCAAGCGGTTTCGGCGTTCCGCCCGTCGCCGGAACGATGTGAATCGTGTTGCTCTGCGCCCAGCGCACCGGAACATCGCTGATGACGAGCGCGATTGTTTTGCCGTCGGGCGAAAAAATCGGCGCGTTTTCGGCGGCGGGCGTGTTTGCCAGAACCGTCGTTTTGCCGCTCGCCGCGTCGAGCAGGGAAACGTCGGAAGTTGTCCAATCGTTCGCGCCGGAAGTTTTGACGAAACTGAAAGCGATTGTTTTACCGTCGGGCGACCAGTCGAAACTGCTGACGTTATAATTTTCCGTCGTTAACTTTCTCGATTCGCGTTTGCCGTTTGCATCTTTAGCGACGGGAACGACGTAGAGCCGCGCCATTTTCTGATTTTCGTCAATCCACCGGAAATCGTTTTTGCCTTTGTCGTTTTTTTCTTCGTCATCGGTTTTCAAATCGGTCAGCAGATAGGCAATCGAACTGCCATTCGGCGACCATTCAAAATCGGCGACATTGCCCTTTAAATCGGTCAGAGGCTCGGCTTCGCCGCCCGAAACGCGCAGCAGGTAAAGATTATTTTTGCTGTCCTTGCGATTTGATGTAAAAGCAATTGAGCTGCCGTCGGGCGACCATTTCGGATTCGTCGAAGATTTTTCGCCAAATGTAATTTGAAAATTCCCGCTGCTGTCGGCGTTCGCCAGCCAGATTTGCGTAACGAATTCGGATTTGTCGGCGGTCATCACGGCTTCGTTCACGGTATAAACGACACGCCTGCCGTCCGGGGAAATTTGCGGCGCACCGACGGTTTTCGTTTTCACCTGCATTTCCGGTGTCCAGACGTTTTGCGCGAACGCGCCGGATGCGCCCAAAAACATCACCGATAAAATAACGAACAGTTTATTCTTCAAAATTTTCATCTTAGCATCTCCTGTTTGAATGATTTTTAGACAATTTCGGTGAACGAAATTTTTAAGTTTTTCAGTTTTCCGATTGAGTAATGCAACCACATTAACATAAATTCGACTCAAAACAGATTAAACCGGAGCCGGGAAACCCGAATTAAAAAACTGTGAAATTTAATCTACTCAACCGAAAAGTTCATTACTGGGCATCAATCGCCGTCGCCGTTCCGATTTAATCGTCATCGTCAGCGGACTTTTTTTGCAGACGAAAAAACAATTTACCTTTATTCAGCCGACCGAACAGCGCGGCGCGGGCGTAGTTCCGATGATTTCCCTGACGCAGATTTTGGAAATTTCCAAAACCGTCCCGGAAGCCGAAATCAAAAGCTGGGACAACATCAATCGGCTGGACGTGCGCCCGTCGCGCGGAATGCTGAAGGTTTCGGCGAAAAACCATTGGGAAATTCAGATTGACACGCAAACCGGCGCAATTCTGCAAACGGCGTATCGGCGTTCCGATATTATCGAATCAATCCACGACGGCTCGTTTTTTCACGAAAACGTCAAAATGTGGATTTTTCTGCCCGCCGGAATCGTTCTGCTGTTCATCTGGCTAACGGGCATTTATTTGTTTGTGCTGCCGATTTCGGTCAAACGGCGGCGGAAAAACGCTAATCATCGTTAGAATTATCAAAACCATTTTAACGCAAAGGCGCAAAGGCGCGGAGACGCAAAGAAAACTAAGCACCCAAGCAAAAGTAATGAAGCGTTTTGCTTTCGTTCAGAGTCCACGCTTGAGCGTGTCTTTCGCCAGCGAAGCGCGGCGGAGCAGACAAACTAAAGTTTGGACTCTGAACTTTTCATAATGCCGCCAAACTTTTGCTTACCTGCTTATCAATATTTTCTACTTTTACTTTCTACCTTAACTGTTTAACTTTGCTTTTTTCCAAAAAAAAACTTTGCGTCCCTGCGCCTTTGCGCCTTTGCGTTAAAATCTTCCTAAAATGGAAAAATGGAAAAATCTTATTTTTCATTTACTTTTCGTTGTGATTACCGGCAAATTTTTCTCGGCGAACAGCTTGTTAAACGCCGCGATGTCTTCCGCTTTGATCCGCTCCAAAATCCCTAACTGCGCGTCAATTTTTCCCGTTAAATCGTTATAAACATCAAAACTCTGCGCGGTCGGCGCAAAGTCCGCGCCGTCCACCGTCGAAGCGAGCGCGGCGAGTTTATTATTTAGTTTTATCGGATAATTCAGCGCGTCCTGCGACGATTTGATTTTCGTCTGCATCAATTCTTCTTCGACCGCCGACAGTTTTTTGACGATTTCGGCGGCTTTATCCTTCAAATCTTTTTGGTCGGGTTTCATTCGCGCCGATAAATCTTCAAACTGTTTGCGGACATCGCGGATTTCCGCAATCGCTTCGTGCGTCGCCGATACTTTGTCGCGCGTGTTTGAAAGAAAATCGAATTGCTTTTGAAAATCGGCTTGCGTCGTCGAAATTCGCGGGTCGGCTTTAACCGCGAAATTTTCGTTGCCGATGACTTTTCCGTCAACTGAAAAGCGGACGGCATAATTTCCGGGAACAACTTTCGGACCCGCGAGACTGCCGCCCCACATTATCAAACCGGGAAGTCCGCTGGCGTTCGGCAGACGATAATTCCAGACGAATTGATTTAAACCGATTTCTGTCGGCAAATTCGGTTCAGTCGGCGGAATTGGCGGCGCGGGTGCGCCTTCGACCGGCGGTTTGCCGGTAAATTTGCGAACGAGTTTTCCATTCGCGTCTAAAACTTCCAAAGAAATTTCCTTCGGTTTCGTTTTTAAATAATAATTGACGACCGCGCCGTTCGGCGGATTTGCGCCGAGCGGTGCGCCCACCGGAATTTGAAAACCGCCGAAACCGGGCGTGCGGTAAGCATCTTCGGGTTTGAACAAAAATGCGTCGGCGCGGTTGGCATCCGCCATTTGATAGAGCAGCGGCAAATTGTCCAGAACATAAAACGAACGTCCCTGCGTCGCCACGACCAAATCCTTTCTTTGCTTGTGAATCGCCAAATCGGTAATCGGCACGACGGGCAAATTCAGCCGTAATGAAGCCCAAGTTTCGCCGTCGTTCGCCGAATAATACATTCCCGTTTCCGTTCCGGCATAAAGAAAACCCCGACGATTCGGGTCTTCGCGGACGACGCGCGTAAATGCGTCGGCGGCGATTCCCGCGACGATTTTTTTCCACGTTTTGCCGTAATCGGTTGTTTTGTAAATGTAAGGTTTGTAATCGTTCGATTTATAGGCGGTCGCCGCAAAGTAAGCCGTCCCCGCGTCGTTCGGCGAAGCCTCGACGGAATTTATCTGAATCCATTCAGGCATTCCCTTCGGCGTTACGTTGTCCCAGTTTTTCCCGCCGTCGCGGGTAACGTGAACGAGTCCGTCGTCGCTTCCCGCCCAAATCACGCCCGGCTGAATCGGCGATTCGGCGAGCGCGAAAATCGTGCAGTAGTATTCGACGCTCGTATTGTCCTGCGTAATCGCGCCGCCTGAAGTTCCTTGCTTCGATTTGTCGTTGCGCGTCAAATCCGGTGAAATGCTTTGCCACGATTGCCCTTCGTCCATTGAGCGAAACAGAACATTTCCGGCGGCGTAAAGCGGATATTTGCCGTCGGTTTTATGCGGCGAAAACATAATCGGATAATTCCATTGAAAACGATACTTCATCGCTTCCGCGCCCGCGCCCATCGGGTTGTCGGGATAGACATTGACGTTGCGCTGCTGTTTCGTTCGATGGTCGTAGCGTGTCAGAAAACCGCCGTAACTTCCGGCAAAAACTATGTCGGAATTTTCCGGGTGCGGCGCAATCCAGCCGGATTCGCCGCCGCCCACGTCATACCAATGCGTTTCGTTAATGCCGAAATCGGCGGTGCGCGAAGGAATTTTTACCGTCGAATTATCCTGCTGTGCGCCGTAGATGTTATACGGAAAATCGTTGTCGAGCGCGACGCGATAAAACTGCGCGGTCGCCTGATCTTGTTCCGTCCAATTTTTGCCGCCGTCGGTCGTCGCGTTCGCGCCGCCGTCGTTGCCGTTAATCATTCGCTGATTATTTTCCGGCGCAATCCATAAATCGTGATTGTCCGAATGCGGAACGCCGACGGTCGAAAACGTGCGTCCGCCGTCAATTGATTTGTGAAATCCGACGTTCAAAACATAAACCGTGTCGGGACTTTGCGAATCGGCATAAACGCGAAAGTAATACCACGGTCGCTGCGTCAACTGCGGATTGTCGGAAACTTTCTGCCACGTTTCGCCGCCGTCGTCCGAGCGGAAAAGTCCGCCTTGTTTGGCTTCGACCATCGCCCAGATTCGATTCGTGTTGACGGGCGAAACGGTGATGCCGATTTTGCCCAAAACTCCGGCGGGCAAACCTTTGTTGCGGGAAATTTCCGTCCACGAATCGCCGCCGTCAGTTGATTTGAAAATGCCCGAACCTTCGCCGCCGCTTTCCAGCGAATACGGTGTGCGTTTGATTTGCCAGAAGCTCGCGTAAATCGTATTGGGATTCGACGGGTCTAAAATTAAGTCGAACGCGCCTGCCTTTTCACTGCGAAATAAAACATTCTGCCACGTTTTGCCGCCGTCTTTGCTGCGAAAAACGCCGCGCTCTCTGTTGTCCGCCCAGAGGTGTCCCATCGCGGCAACATAGACGACATCAGGATTTTTCGGATGAACGCGAACGCGCCCGATTTGCCGCGAATCTCTCAAACCGACGTGCTTCCAGGATTTGCCCGCGTCAACCGATTTATAAACGCCGTCGCCGTGCGAGACGTTGCCGCGCACGGGCGATTCGCCCATTCCGACGTATAAAACATTCGGGTCAGACTCGGCGATGCCGATTGCGCCGACCGAGCCAGTTTTGAAAAATTCATCCGAAACCGGCAGCCAATTAATTCCGCCGTCGGTCGTTTTGAAAACGCCGCCGCCGGTTGCGCCGAAATAATAAACATTCGGCTGATTGGCAATTCCGGCAACCGCCGTTACGCGCCCGCCGCGAAATGGTCCGATTGAACGATACTGAAAAAGTTTGAGCGGGTCTTTGCGGTCGGAAGCGTTTAGAATCTGCGGAGTCGGCGAAACGGAAACGCCGGGAGTGCGCGGCATCTGCTGTTCCGGTGGCGGAGTTTGCGCGTTTAATGAGACGAAAGAAAGAAGCAGGACGGCGAAAGACAGAAAGATTTCGACTTTTCGTGCGGAAACACAAAGCGATTTTGGCATATTTTCGATTTTCCTTTTTTACAATTGGACTGACTTTTACGCATCAGTCTAAATTATAGTTTCGGAAAACTCAATCAAAAACAGGCAGGAAGGCAAAAGAAGTTTAGCCGCGAATTTTACGAATTTTCACGAATTATTTTTTAATTTTTATTCGTGCTATTTGTGTAATTCGCGGCTAAAAAGCGGCTTTGGGTGCGTTCGATGCACAATTTCTTTTACAGTTTCTTTTCAGTAGGAATTTTAACTGTTTGTTCCACTTGAACTGTTGGAGTCAATTCTGCTTTATGAGGAACTTTATTTACATTAATGTGCGGCGCGATAATCAAGGCGACGATGCTCATAAGTTTAATCAGAATGTTCATCGAAGGTCCTGACGTATCTTTGAACGGATCGCCGACAGTATCGCCCGTAACGCTTGCCTTATGAGCTTCACTTCCTTTGTATTGCATTTCCCCATTAATCATTACGCCCGCTTCAAATGATTTTTTAGCGTTGTCCCACGCTCCTCCGGCGTTGTTTTGAAACATTCCCATCAGGACACCTGAAACGGTTACGCCTGCCAGTAAACCTCCGAGAACTTCAGGTCCGAAAGCGAATCCGACGACAACCGGAGTGATCAGGGCGATTGCACCGGGAAGCATCATTTCTCTCAGCGATGCTTTAGTCGAAATGGCGACGCATTTATCGTATTCCGGTTTCGCTTTATACTCCATAATTCCCGGAATTTCTTTAAACTGCCGTCTAACTTCTTTGACCATCTCCATTGCCGCTCGACCGACAGCGGCGATACAAAGCGAAGAAAAGATAAAAGGAATCATTCCGCCGACGAACAAACCTGCCAGAACATCAGCTTTGTAAATATCAATTGAATTGATTCCGGCAAGTCCAACGTAAGCGGCAAATAATGCTAAAGCTGTCAGAGCCGCCGAAGCGATAGCAAAACCTTTGCCCGTTGCCGCGGTAGTATTTCCGACCGCATCTAAAATATCTGTTCTGGCTCTGACTTCTTTTGGAAGTCTGCTCATCTCGGCAATTCCACCGGCGTTATCGGCAATCGGTCCGAAAGCGTCAATCGCCAACTGCATCGCGGTTGTTGCCATCATTCCGGCGGCGGCAATTGCCACGCCGTATAATCCGGCAAAGTAGTGCGATAAATAAATTCCCGCTGCCAGAATAAGTGTCGGAACTAAAGTTGACTCCATCCCGACCGAAAGACCGCCGATAATGTTTGTCGCCGCACCCGTATCGGATTGTTGAACGATTGAGCGAACGGGACGTTTGCCCATCGCCGTATAAAATTCAGTAACGATACTCATCAAAGCGCCGACAATTGATCCGACTAAGATTGCATAGAAAACTCCCGTATTGGTGAAGTTCGCACCTCTGAGAGTCATATTTGCAGGCATCATCCACATCACAATAAAGTAACAGGCAATTGTCGTAATAATAACCGAAGTCCAGTTGCCGATATTCAATGCTCTTTGAACATTGCCTTTATCATCGGAAATTCTGACGAGTGAAAAACCGATAATCGAAAATATAATTCCGAGTCCGGCAATCAGCATCGGAAGAAGCATCGGAGAAAGTCCGCCGAAATTATCTCTGACCACAATCTCGCGTCCGAGAACCATCGTTGCCAGAATTGTCGCCACATACGAACCAAATAAATCTGCGCCCATTCCGGCAACGTCACCGACATTATCACCGACATTATCTGCAATCGTCGCCGGATTTCTAACGTCATCTTCCGGGATTCCCGCTTCAACTTTACCGACTAAATCCGCACCGACATCCGCCGCTTTGGTATAAATTCCGCCGCCGACTCTCGCAAAAAGAGCGATTGATTCTGCACCTAATGAAAATCCGGCAAGAACTTCAATCGCTTTTTCCATAGCCTTTCCATTAACCGAACCGCCGGTATTTACAACATAAATATTGTAAAAAATAATAAACAAAGAACCTAAGCCGATCACCGCAAGTCCTGTTACGCCGAGTCCCATCACGGTTCCACCGGTAAAAGCAACTTGTAAAGCTCCTTTTAAACTGGTGCGAGCCGCCTGAGTTGTTCGCACATTAGCTTTGGTGGCGATGTTCATTCCGATGTAACCCGCTGTCGCGCTCAAAATCGCACCGAGAATAAATGACAGCGCAATCACCGGAGAAGATGTTTCAACCATCATCCCCGACCAAGCTAAAACAATCGCCGCAACAATGGCGAAATAAGTTAAAATTTTCCACTCGGCTTTCAAAAACGCCATCGCACCTTCAGCAATATAAGTTGCCAGTTCGACCATATTGTCTTCACCGGTAGGCTGTTTAGACACCCACGAAGATTGAACTGCCATCACAACTAACCCCAAAATCCCTAATGCCGGGATCAGATAAAGAATTGTAGACTCCATTAAAAAACCACCTATTTTGATAAATAAATTACTGTATTAAAGCCGTAAAAACTAACTATTTATATAACCTGTATCAAAGGATCAAGAGCCAAACAAAGTTCCACTTTCAACTTCCTCTCTGTTAGTTTTAGTAGATTTAAATGAATGAATGCCCGATTCTTTTGAAAGAATGCCCAACTGAAAGAGGCAAAACGTCAATTATTGCCGATTTTAAGGTGAAGATTCAAATCAACAACGCAGTTGGCAGGTATATTTAGGATTCTTTCTAGTTTTGGCGGCGGCTTTTTTGGAGAAATACCAAAAGACTGGAGCAAACGCATCTCTGTTTGCTCCAGTCTAAATCGCTCCGGTCTTTAAGTTTTTCTTTCCATCATTTCGATAAATCGCTCGAAAAGATATTCCGAATCGTGCGGACCGGGCGCGGATTCGGGGTGATATTGGACGCTGAAAATCGGCAGAGTTTTATGACGCAAACCGGCGACGGTTTTATCGTTAAGGTTGACGTGCGTAACTTCGACCGTTTCCGGCAAACTTTCCGCATCAACGGCGAAACCGTGATTGTGCGCGGTGATTTCGACTTTGCCCGTCGTCAAATCCATAATCGGCTGGTTGCCGCCGCGATGTCCGAATTTTAATTTATAAGTCTCGCCGCCGAACACTTGTCCTAAAATTTGATGTCCGAGACAAATGCCGAACATCGGCACGTTTTTCGTCGTCAGTTTTTCAATTTCAGCAATAACCTTTTTCATCGAACTCGGGTCGCCCGGACCGTTTGAAAGGAAAATCCCGTCGGGTTTCAATTCCAAAACGTCGGCGGCGGAAGTTTCCGCCGGAACGACCGTGATTTTACAGCCGAACTTGGCAAACTCGCGCAGAGAATTGGTTTTGACCCCGAAATCGTAAGCGACGACGTGAAATTTTTGTTCGCCTTCCGCCTTATATTCAAATTTTTTTCCAATTGTTACCGCGCTGGCGAGTTCCCGGTTCGTCATTTCAGGCGAAGCCAAAACTTTTTCGAGCAGACTTTTTTCGTCCAAATCTATCGAAGAAATCGCGGCTCGCATCGCGCCTTTATCGCGGATGTGGCGCACCAAAGCCCGCGTGTCAATTTTTTCGATGCCGACGATTTTATGACGTTTCAAATACGAATCGAGCGTTTCGGTAGCACGCCAATTCGACGCAATTTTGCTCGCTTCGCGGACGACGAAACCTTCGACCCACGAGCGGCGCGATTCGGTATCTTCTTCGTTCACGCCGTAATTTCCGATGAGCGGATACGTCATCGCCACTATTTGTCCGGCGTAACTCGGGTCGGTCAAAATCTCCTGATAGCCGGACATCGAAGTATTAAAAACCATCTCGCCGAAACATTCGCCGTCCGCGCCGAACGATTCGCCGCGAAACGCGCGTCCGTCTTCGAGAACCAAAATTGCCTTTTTCGATAAATTCATTTTTTATTAAGAAATTAACAGGGATAACAGGATGGACAGGGATTTTAAATCATTTGTTTTTGTCCCTGTCCATCCTGTTAATTGCTTATTTTCGCCTAACTTCTACTGTAATTTCACGACTGTGCCGTTCGCATTCGACTGTCGCGCCGCGTCCATCAAAAGTTGAACTCGATAGCCGTCCGCAAACGTCGCCGCGTTTTCGACCGTGTTTTTTCCGTCTTTTATCGCTTGAACGATTTCCGCCGCCAACGCCAGAAAACCGTTGTTCCAGCCGGTATTTCGTGCGCCTTCAATCGCTTCGTTCAAATCAACTTCGGCTTTGTGCCACGCTTCTTCGCCCGCTTTGCCGATGAAAAATTCGCCGTCGAATTCGACGCGAATCGCGCCTTTCGTGCCGAAAAATTCGACGCGGTTTTGATAAACGGGATATTCGACCATCGAAAGCGATAAATTCGCCGTCGCGTCTTCGCAAAATTCGCCGTCGGCGAAACGTAAAATCAAATTCGCTTCGTCGTCGGTCGAAACTCGTTTCATCGCGCCCGATTTTTCGTCGCGGCGTTCTTTGACGTGCGTTTGCAATTGGCAAAAAACATCGGAAACTTCCGCGCTCAGAAACCAGCGCAAACTGTCGAAAACGTGCGAGCCAATTGCTCCTAACGCGCCGCCGCCCGATTTTATGTCGCTCCACCAGTTCCAGGGCGCATCGGGCGAACCGCGATGCGGAGCGCGAAAATTATATTTCGCGTGGCGAATTTTACCGATTTCGCCGCTTTCGATAATCTCCCGCGCGGCACGTCTGCCGTTCAAAAAACGGAGTTCGTGGTCAATCAACGCCAGCACATTTTTTTCGGCGGCTTTTTCCGTCATTTCTCGCGCTTCATCCGCCGTCATCGCCATCGGTTTTTCGCACAAGATATGTTTGTCGTTTTCGAGTGCCAGCAGCACCATTTCTTTATGAAAAACCGGCGGCGTGGTGATGCAGATTAAATCAACATTCTCGTTTTTGACAGTTTCGCGCCAGTCGTCGGTGAAATGCGGAATGCCGAAATCCCGCGCGACTGCTTCCGCGTTTTCCAGATGTGCGCTGACAATAGAGACAATTTCCGCACCGTCAATTTTGTGAAACGCCGGAATCTGCACCGTTTTTGCAAAACCAGTGCCGATGATTCCGATGCGAACTTTATCTTTCATATTCAAAAATTAAAACACGAAATCGGCAAAGAAAAAAGCGCGGGAAAATTATTTCCACGCGCTTTAATTTGGTAAATCTCCAATTTTCAACGATTGCCGATGCCGAATTTCAGTTCGCCCGTATTGCGCGGAACACTCGCGCCGATTCGCAGAAAATCTTCGTAAGCGGCGCGGTTTTCGTCGCTCATCTGCACGATGCTCGCGCCGATTAAATAGCGTTCGGTCGAAAGGTGTTCGCCGATTAATTCATATCGCTGTCCGACGATTTGCATCGAAACTTTACCGTTCGGCAAATCTAGTTCGGCGTTCAGGACGCGCCCTTCGCCGACCAGATAATTTTCCTTGACGCGAATTGAAGCGACCGTAAAAGCGATGCCCGAACCGCTTAAATCGGCGGTTTCGCCCGCGATAAAAAGATTTCTGGTCGCGTCCAGCCTGCCGGTTTTGCCTGTCGGTTCAAACGACACTTTAATCGCCACTTCCCGTTTGTGCCGCATTGAAGCGACCCGCGCAGACATTGATTTGTTAAATTTCGCAATCAAATTTCTCAGCATTTACTTCTTTCTCACTTATAATTCGTTGGAGTTTAGAAAAACTGGGGGGCTAAACAAGTT
>JAJAYR010000518.1 GCA_026786155.1 Pyrinomonadaceae bacterium | reverse complement strand
GAATCATAATGCTCGTCGCCGTCGCAATCGGTTTAGTCAACGAAGCGACATCGAAAATCGTGTCAACCGTCATTTTCTCAACCGTCGGCACGAGCGCACGATTGCCGAAGGCTTGGCGATAAACGATTTTCCCTTTGTGTCCGACGATGATAACCGCGCCCGGAAGTTTTTTATCGGCGATGTCTTTTGTAACCAGAGCGTCAATCTGATTCAGCTTTTCGGCGGACATTCCGACCGTCGGCGGCGCGGCAGACGGCAAATTCTGGGCGTTTGCCAAGGTAAAAGGCAAAAGGCAAAAGGTAAAAGTGAAGACAACCTTAATGATTGACGATTTAGTGATAAATTCTTTTTTCATTGGCACACTGAATTATATTTTTTCCGAATAACTTGAAATTTTTTCCCGAAGCCAAGAATTGACGATTGTTTCCGACGGAAGCTGTTCGCGTCTGGAAATTTCGGAAATTTTATCGGCGAGTTCTTCGTCAACCGCCACAAAATACGTTTGTCTTTTGATGTTCACCTCAAAATCGGCTTCCGGCATATTTTCCAGATAATCGCCCATATCGTTTTCGTCGAAAAAGTTCGTCAGTTCATCGAGCGAATCAAACTTCGGCAACTGCTTTTGATTATTTTCGGTCATATATTTTTCTTTCTTTGTGCGCCATATTTCTGGCACTCAAAATCAACGCTTCTTTCGTCAATTTGTAAATGAATAAAACGGTTAAATATCTGCCGCCGTCGGTTTGACCCAACGCCATATAAACATTTTCGTCTTTACGTTTGCCTTTTTCAACAAATCTGAACTTCGGTTCTCCGCTCAAAACTTCTTCGACCTCGTAAGTTTCAACCTGATGTTTGAAAGCGAGTTTGTCAACGATTTGATTAAGCCAAACAATGCCGTCAATGTTCATAGATTTATCCGCGCCGACGGTTTCGTCAAAAATCATTTTCCGGCTCTCAATTCCTTCTCGCGTTCCTTGAAACTGTCTTTGCAAAACAGCACGAATTCTTTGGCAATCGGCGAAAAATAACCGCCGCGCAACTTTGCCAAACCCAAATCCCATTTGAGTTCCGCGCCTTCAATCAACCACGAAACGAGTTTTTTCTCGCGGATTTCTCTAGCGATGCTTTTCGCGCCCGCGATGCCGACACCCATTTTATTTTCGACCATTTTGTTAACCGCTTCCTGCCGCGAAAGTTCCATCACGACGTTCGGACGGACGTTTGCCGCCGCGAAAAAATCGTCAATCATTCGCCGCGTGTTGCCGCCTTTTTCGCCCAAAATCAACTGTTCGCCCGCCAACTGCGCCGCACTGATAAATTTTTCGTTCGCCAAAGCGTGTTTCGGGCTGGCGATGGCGACGATTTCATCGCTGAATAATAAATCGGTTTGGACGTTCGACGTTTGGACGGGCAGGGAAACGAACGCGACATCAATTTCGCCGTGCATAATTTTATCAACCAAAATCTGACTCGTGCCGGAACTAACGGTAATTTGAGCGTTCGGAAATTTGTTTTTCAGAGATTCCAAAATCGAAGGCAATTGCAAAGTGGCGAACGTCGCCGAAGCCGAACCGATTCGCAGTCGTCCGTGTTCCGCGCCCGCGATTTCGGCGATTTCGGCGAGCGCGGTGGAATGTTCGCGGATGATTTTGCGGGCGCGATGCAGCAGCAACTCCCCGGCTTCGGTCATAATCACGCGGCGCGGCGTACGCGTGAACAGCGGCAAACCGACCGATTCTTCGAGCTGCCGAATCTGCATCGAAATCGCCGCCTGCGTGATGTTGACTTTTCGCGCTCCCGCCGTAAAAGTTTTCGCTTCGGCAATCGCCAGAAACGCCTTCAATTGTCTGATTTCCATAGAATTTAGTCCCTAGTCCTTAGTCCTTAGTCCTTAGTCCTTTGAGCGAGAATTTCGCTTGAGTCGAGATTCTCGTCAACAAAAACAAAGGACAAAGGACCAAGGACTAAGGACTAATCAGCATATCTTATCGTTTTCATAAAATCCTGTAGATTTGATTATATGTCAAGTATGGCTAAAAATAGAATCAACTTTTTTGATTGGAAAACTTCCGAAAAATGCCGAACCGAACTGTCAAAACCAAACGTCCGCCGATTTTTCACAATATTTATTTAGGCGTTGACGGCGGCGGCACGAAAACGCACGCGGTTTTATTTGACGAGCAGAAAAACGTCATCGGCGAAGGCTTTGCGGGCGCGTCGAACCCTCTGCGCGTCGGCATCGAGCCAGCCGTAACGAATATCTTTCAGGCGATGACGGCGGCGAGCGAAGCGGCGAACGAAAGTCGCGGCGATATTGCGGCGGCGGTTTTCGGATTAGCCGGTGTGCGGCGCGTTGATTTGCGCCAGCGAGTCCGCGAAAGATTGGCGCAGATGCTCGGAATCAAAATGGTCGAAGTCGTTACCGACGCGGAAATCGCGCTGTTCGGCACGACTCTCGGCAAAGCCGGTGTCGTCGTCATCGCCGGAACCGGCTCGATTTGTTTGGGCAGAAACGAATCGGGCGAGACGGCAATCGCGGGCGGTTGGGGACCGCTGGCAGGCGACGAAGGCGGCGGTGCGGGCATTGCGCGGCGCGGTTTGCAAGCCATCGCCAAGGCTTCGGACGGGCGCGGGCGATTGACGAAACTGAGCGAAGCGGGAACAAATTATTTTCGCGCCGCCACGCCGGAAAATCTGCTGACCGCGATTTATTCGCCGCAGATGGACAACGCTAAAATCGCCGGATTTGCCAAATTCGTCGTCGAGACGGCGCAAAAAGATGATAAAGTCGCGCTCGAAATTTTGGAAGAAGCCGGAATGGAATTAGGAACGGCGGTCAACGCCGTCGTTACAAAATTAAAATTGAATCGAAAAAAAATTCCCGTCGGAACGGTCGGCAGTATTTTTCGGGCGGGCGAATTGCTGACCGAATCTCTGCTCGAAACCGTTCACCGGGTTGCGCCGAAAGCATACTTGGCGAAACCCGTTTTACAACCGGCGAGCGCGGCGGCACAGATGGCTTTTGAACTTTTCCATAAACCATAAACAAAAAAGCCGTGCAGATTTTAATAATCTGCACGGCTTTCTCCAATTAAGCTGAAACCGAATTTAGTTGACGGCTTCGTTAAATTTCGGCAGGGAAATTGATCGGTTGAGCTGCACGCCGAATTCCGTTCCCGATTTGACTTCGGCATCTTCGCCTTTGGTCAGTCTTTCGCCGGCAAGTCCGCCGAGTCCGCCGAGAATTCCGCCGATAAGTGCGCCTTTGCCGCCGCCGATGGCAGCACCTAAAACCGCGCCGCCCGCCGCGCCGCCGCCGATGAAGATCAGTTTATCGTTTTTGCGGTCGTCGCCCGAAGCCGTGCCTTCGTCGTCGCTTTTGGCTTTTTTGGTGTCCAAATCCGTCAGCGAACCGTTGATCGCGCGGCGCGTTCCGTTCGGCAGTTTGACTTCGATGAAACTCGCGCTGATCGAACCCGGATCGCCGCCTTTTTTCGCCTTCGTTACTGAATCAACCCGTCCCGTAACCGTGCTGCCCGTCGGAATCACGACGATGCCCGTGTTTGAATAAACCGGCTCGGTGACGTTCGCCGTAAATTTGTCGCCGACCTGCGCGGTTTTTGAACTGATAGTTTCGTTCATCCGAACGCGAAACCGTTCGCCGCTTGCCACCGTGTATAACTTGACCACCGGACGCGCCGCCACGGTCGTCTTTTTTCTGACGGTCGTTTTGCGAATGACCGGCTTGCGTTTCTGCGCCAACCCGTCAACCGTGCCGAAAACAAAAAACGCCGCTAAAATCGCCGCTATAAATTTGAAGTTAAATGATCTTTTCATTGCTCTATCCATCCTTTTTTATTTAATCTCTGCCGAAGAAAATTTTTCTCGAAAGCCGAGTTTTTGACGCTCAGAGTGTTTCAGTCGTTGTCTGAAACTATCGGAAATGCTTGTCTGAACTTGTATTCGGAGTAACACTTTCAGCCGCAGAATAAAAAAAATTTTTTTTCGGCAAATTTTTTGAAACTAAAGTTTATTAGGAGTATATTCTAGCAACAATTCATTTTGGTTTTTCTTTTTCCGGCGTAACCCTTGGTCTTTCAAGACTGAGGGTTACGTTGTTTAGGAGAAGAGTTTTAACAAATTTTTGCAAAGCGTTTCTATGTTTATGAAACTTTCCCAACAAACCCTGCTTCTTTTCGTGCTGAACTTTTTCGATGCCGTTTTGACGATTTACTGGATTCACAACGGCTTTGCTTCGGAGGGCAATCAACTGATGGCGAGACTTTTGGACATCGGTTATGTGCCGTTTTTACTGGTTAAAACAGCGGTCGGCGCGTTGGCGGCGGCGGTTTTGTGGAACTGGGGAAATTTGCGTTTGGCGCAATGCGGGCTGACGGTCGTTTTGACAATTTATATTAGTTTGATGGGAATTCATATTATTACCGGGCTTTACGCCTTCGGATTTATTTAAGACGTTACGGTCAATAATTTTTTGGGTTGGTCGAACGCCTTGCTCGCGGTTTTTAACTGAAACGGATTTTACAATTCTTTACAATTTTCTAGTTTCCTTTTCCAGTTGCGGCTGAAACAGGAAACTATTTTTTTTCGTATTCAGAGACGCAACGCACTTTCAAAAGTTCGGCATCAAACAATCGAATTTACAGAATAATCAGGTTGGAAAAGGAATTATGATGAAAAAAGCAGTTTATCAGTTATCGGCACGGCAGATTTTATTTTTAGCCCTGGCTTCGGCGTTCATCGCGGTCGGAGTAACGGCTTGTTTGGTCAATTTCGGCAATAATTGGCAGTTCCGGGAAAATGTCAATGTGGCACTAGCGGAAACCGCGCCGCCGCCGGGAATTTCCGAACCGTCCGCCGTCAGCGATGAGCAAAACAGCATCGAAGTTTACAAAACGCTCGCGCCCGGCGTGGCTTTTATCAAAACGAGTGAGAAGGTCGGGAATTTCTACGGCGAAGAATCCGAACGCGAAAGCGGCAACGGTTCGGGTTCGGTGATTGACGCAATGGGACATATTTTGACGAATTATCACGTCGTCGAAAACGCTTCAAAATTAACGGTTAGTTTCGGCGATGACAAAGTTTATCCGGCGACCTTCGTCGGCGGCGACCCGGACACTGATTTAGCCGTTATCAAAATCGAACCGCCCCGGACAGGTTTGACGGTGATCTCGCTCGGCGATTCCGACCGATTGAATGTCGGGCAAAAGGTTCTGGCAATCGGCAATCCGTTCGGACTTGACCGAACTTTGACGACCGGCGTGATTTCCGGTTTGCAGCGTCCGATTCGCGCCCGCAACGACCGCCCGATTGAAGGCGCGATTCAAACCGATGCCTCGATTAATCCGGGAAATTCCGGCGGACCGCTGCTCGACAAATTCGGCAAAATGATCGGCATCAACTCGCAAATTCTGTCGCGTTCCGGTGGTTCGGTCGGGGTCGGATTTGCAATTCCGGTGAATATCGCCAAGCGCGTCGTGCCGCAGCTTCTCCAATTCGGCGAAGTTCGCCGCCCGAAACTCGGCGCGAATTTAATCAGCGTCGAGCAGCTAAATCAACAGGGTTTGCGGCTTCCGGTCGAAAGCGGCTTGCTGATTCGCAATGTTCTGGACGGCGGCTCGATAAAAAGCGCGGGACTGCGCGGCATCTCGCAAAGCTCTGACGGCAGAGTGGTATTGGGCGACATCGTGACCGCCGTTGACGGTGAAAAGATGAGAAATTTGGATGATCTTTATCGCTTTCTCGACAAGAAGCAAATCGGCGACACGGTGCAGGTTGAAATTTCCCGCGACAACCGAACGCTGACCGTTCCGGTCAAACTAATTCCTGTTTCGCAGGTTTCGACGGGTCGCCCGGTGCGAAGAAACTAAACAACCGACGATCAAAAAAAGCGGTTGACGATCAATCGTCAACCGCTTTTTTTTGCCGCTTAATTTTTGTATGGAAACACGAATCGAACTAAATGGTTTTTACAACGACGGGTTCGGATGGGTTTGCAAAGCCTGCGAGCGACAGTTGAGATTGGAACAAAGGATTTCCGACGACGATGTTTCACGCCTGATGAGTGAAGGCGAAGCCGAAAGCAAAGAGCCGCGCTTTTCCAATCTCGCGCTGGCGAAATGG
>JAJAYR010000517.1 GCA_026786155.1 Pyrinomonadaceae bacterium | reverse complement strand
TCGCTTTCCAATCGGTTAGAAATTCGCTCATTGCTTTATTTTACTTTTCCGCTTTGACTTTCGCGTTTCATTTTCTTCAATGACGGCAAGCGGCTCTGTATATTTGCGGTATAAATCGAATAGAAATTCGAGTCGTTCGAGTTCGTTTTTGAAGCGTTGTTTGCCGTAACAGGCATCAACGGCTTCATCGTTGGCGCGGTGCGCGTCGAGTAATTCTTTCGGCATTGTCAGCGGGTCGTAAAGGTCTGCCAGAGTCGCGCCGGGAAACCTTAGACGCGCATCTAAAATGCCTTGCGCCGTGCGCGTCACGTTTTCGCGTTGTTTGTCGGTTGGCTCTTTCGGGAAAGGGAAGTTGTTATAAACCAGGTTGTTTGAATAGTTATAACGTCCTTCTAAACGTCCGCAAACTTGTCTCATCCAAGCATTGTGCATTAGTGAAGTCAAAACGCCGAAATGATAAAGTGTTGCGTCAGGAACGATTGTAACTCGGTTATTAGCAATAACATCTGGATTAAAAAACCCAATAGGAACATAGTTACGACTCTCAGAAGAAACTTGTGGAATTAACAAAAAAGAATTTTCAGGCTGACGAATTCACCAAATAAAGAGGGAAAAGCTGCTAATTTTTGAGTAGCTGCGCGATTGCTTTTTAATCTGTGATTTCTAACATTGTTTATACGTTCTAATACTCTAGGCAATGAACGAATTGCGGTTGGAGAAACATCTTTCAACCATAAACACCAACGAGATGTGTTATTGATAAATTCCTCAGCACCAACGAATTGCTTTATAAAACTTGTTGCTTTAGGTTCTAATTGAAGAAATTCTACTTTTTCTGTATCTGTAAAAATTAAATTGCCACCATCATCCGGCATACTTCCAATACATACATTTGGAACATTGCTCAAAGAAGTAAGCACCCCAACAGAAATAGGTTAGACTGTTGTTGAGATGGGTAAAACAAAAGTAGCTGAATTAACCGCCGAACAGCGGGCGGAGTTGGAAAAAGGTTATCGAACGGGCGAAAGTCATTGTTTTCGTACGCGCTGTCAAGTGATTTTGTTGAAAAGCGAAAAGCGCACTTCAGTCGAGGTTGCTGCCGTTTTGGGATGTTGCGAGATGGTGGTGAACAATTGGTTGGTGCGCTATGAGACAGAAGGCATCACCGGTTTGGCAACGCGGGCGGGACGCGGGCGACCGCCGATTTTGAGTCAGCAGAATCCGGGGCATCTGAAAAAGGTGCAAGATGAAATTGCCAAACATCCGAACTCGGTCAAAACGGTGGTTGCCGTGTTGGAAGAGGATTTGAATTTATTGATGCACCCGGAAACATTGAAGCGGTTTCTAAAAAAAACGAGTATCGGTTCTGCCGCGCCCGCACCTGGCTCAAACCCCGGCAGGTGGCTGAAGAAAGAGCAGAAAAAGAGAAGCAGTTGAAGATTTTGTGGTGGTTATATGTGGGCGGGCGGATAGATTTGTATTTCGGGGATGAGAGTGCGTTTTCGATGAATCCGAAGTTGCCATACGGATGGTCGCCGAAAGGTGAACGGATTCGGATATTTCCGCAGAGAGACAAAAAGGTGAATTTATTCGGCGTGTTTCGCCCCGATAACTTCTGCGTCACATATGAAAGTGCCGGGAACATCAATGCGGATTTCCTGATTCGGTCAATTGATGATTTTTGCCGTTACATTAAGAAACCGACCGTGCTGGTTTTGGACAATGCCCCAACGCACCGGTCACGCAAATTTATCGAGCAGATGGAAAAGTGGAAGGAGCAGGATTTGTATGTTTTCTTTCTGCCGAAGTATTCACCCCATTTGAACATCGCGGAAACATTTTGGCGAAAAGCCAAATACGAATGGCTGCGACCGAGTGATTACGGCTCATTTGCCAAGTTCAAGGAGAAGGTCAAAGCCATTTTCACCGGCATCGGGTCAGAATACAAAATCGCCTTCAGCCAAATGTCAGTCTAATCTATTTCTGTTGGGGTGCTTAAGTTTGGCGGCGGTGCGCGAACAATTCGCCGCCAAATTCGTCGGCGTAGAGCTTTTGACGCTTTCGGCTTGCAATACGGCGATGACCGCCGGAAATAAATCGAACGGTTTGGAAGTCGAAGGTTTCGGCGCGTTGGCGCAGCGGCAGGGCGCGAAATCGGTGCTGGCGACGCTCTGGGCGGTCGCCGATTCTTCGACGCGCGATTTGATGAGCGGCTTTTACCGCATTCTCGAAACCGACGCGAAAGTCAGCAAAGCCGAAGCGTTGCGGCGGGCGCAAATTGCATTGATACGCGGAAATTATCAGCCCGCGCAAATTACCGAAAACCGCCGTTCTGAATCCGTCCGGTTCGGGGCGAGCGCGAACAATTTTCCGAAATTCGTCAAAGATGAAAACGCGCCGTTCGCGCATCCGTTCTATTGGTCGCCGTTCGTTTTAATCGGCAACTGGCGATAGCTGAAATAAAAAAAATCGGGTAGAGTTACAAAAATCGAAAATATTTTTTCGCATCTGTAACCTTTCCGAATTTATCAACACTAGAAAATGTGCGGCACGTTGCCGACGGCGGGCAAACGAAATGTCCGACCGAAATGAGATAAGAAATGAAACTGACGATAAAATTAACCACCGCTTTTATTTTAATTTTTGCTTTGACGAGCGGGCAATTTTTGATTATTTCCGCGCAGCAGACGCAAATCACGCCGCCGAAATATCCGAATATCGCGCTCGGTCGCGGCAGCGGCTCGAAAAGCGGTTCGAGTGAGACCGAAAAACTTACGCCGGAGTTACGGATGCTTTACGCGCAGTATCGAAAAAGCGGCGCGAAAGGTAATAGCGAAAGTCCGGTTGAAATAAAATTTAACGACGAGCAATTAAAAGAAGTTTTCGGAATTAAAGACGCGGGAAACGCTAATCCGATGGTCGCCGTCGCCGTTACGATGAACGCGAACACCGATATTTCCGCGCTCAAAAATGCGGGAATGAAAGTTTTTATGCGGCAGGGAAAGACGATTTACGGGCAGGCATCGGTTTTGAGTTTGGCGAAAATCGCGGGCGACAAAACCGTCAGCCAAATCGCCGCGACGAAATCAGCCAAAGCACCGGATTTGCCGAAGGAAACTGCGCCGCCGATGAAAATACCGTCAAACTCGAAAGGCGCGAATTCAGACGCACCGAATCAAACAATCGCGCCGAAAAAAACGCCGCTCGCCAACGAATTTAACAAGGCGGCGATGACCGGCAAAGGCGTTATCGTCGGCGTGATTGATTCGGGGATTGACTGGCGGCACAAGGATTTTTTGAAGCCGGACGGAACATCGCGGATTATCGCCATCTGGGATTTATTCGACGATTCGTTCGCGCAGTCGGGCGGCAAAATCGGGACTTCGCCGCCGAGTTTGATTGATGGCGGCGACGCGCTGCCGGGAACGATTTACACGAACGCCAACATCAACGCCGCGCTGAAAGGCAAAAGCACGGTCAACACGGTTGACAATCAGGGACACGGCACGGCGACCGCCGGAACTGCTGCTGGAAATGGCGGAAGTGCGGGCGCGTCGTTTGCCGGTGTCGCGCCCGAAGCCGATTTGATAATCGTCAAAGCGTCGGACTGCGGCGGCTTCGTTGATGCCTACATTTTCGGCGCGAAATGGATGGTCAACACGGCGAACGAGATGAAGCGTCCGATTGTCGTCAATCAAAGTTTCGGCGGACATTTTACGGCGCACAATGGCACGGAACAGGAAGAAATTTTCTTGAATTCGCTGACCGGCAAAGGCATTCCGGGCGTGATTTTCACCGTGTCGGCGGGCAACGAAGGACAATACAGTATGCACGCCGCCGGACAATTCGGACCGCGCCGCGCCGGACAAGCCGACGTTTCGAGCAAACCGCTTTCGGTTACAATCCCGGCTGACCGCGCCGGAAAAGACGGAACGGTTTTGCTCGGCGTGTTTGATTCCCGCGACGAATGGGGCGCGATAATTCAGCCGGTCGGCGCGACCGTTTTTACCGACAAGGACGGCAAGCCGATTTCGTTTTCGCTTTTCAAAGTTGACGGCGAACTGCGCTATCTGCTTGACGAAGGCGTGAACAAGCCCGATTGGTTCGACGCTTATTTGGTTGAGGTTTTAAGCAATTCAAAATTCGGCGATAAAAATGATACGCTGGCAATCGGTCTGCCGCCGGGCGCGTATCGGATTTGGGGTTTTGGGGCGACGGACAAAGTTACCAGCGGCAATTTCGATTTCTACGCGCCGAACTTTCGCGCCGTTGATTTCGGAATGGGAACGACGAAAACCGGAATGGTCGGCTCGCCCGGCAACGCTTCAAACGTCATCACGGTCGCCGCATATAATTTCCGCAGTAGTTGGCTGAACACCGTCGGCGGCGAAACGCGCTTTAATTTCGCCATCGGCGAGATTGCCGATTATTCGAGTCCGGGCGGCAAGCGAGCCATTGACGGCGTTTATAAACCCGACATCGCCGCGCCCGCCAATTATACGATTTCGCCGCTTTCGCAAACGGCAAATCTCGACAGTCAATCGTGTCAGGGCGAAAGTATGGCGGCGAGTTTGGGGAAAAGTTTCGTGACGGCGGACGGCACGCATATCGCGTGGAACGGCACGAGCGCGGCATCGCCTTTTACGGCGGGCGTGATTGCGCTGATGCTGCAAAAGAATCCCAATCTCGATGCCGAACAAGTGCGGCAAATCTTGATTAAAACGGCGAAAAAAGGCGGCAGCGTCGGCGCAGTTCCGAATCCGAATTGGGGTTACGGAATGCTCGACGCGGCGGCGGCGTTGCAGGCGACACCGCTGCCGAAACGCGCCGTTAAATAAAAATTTTTAACGAGTTTGACGGGTTGAATTGAAAAATTCGTCCGCTAAAAAAATCTTTTAGAAGTTGTCTGAAATTAAATACTTGCGTGGTGTTTCAAAATTTATGCCGGTCGGAAAACCTTCGGAATAGATGAGAGATAATAGATGAAAGATGAGAGACTAAATACGGAAAATCTGTCAGCTATCAGCTATCATCTCTCATCTATTCCGAAGTCAAAAGGTTGGAAACCTTTGAGCATAAATTTTGAAACGCCGTCAAACGCTTTTCCGGCAATTTTTCAAAGAAGCTAAATAAAACAAGACAGAAACTTAGGAGAGAAATAAAAAAATGAAATTAAAATTAATCGCAGCAATGTGTTTATTGAATTTGGTAATGGCTGGTTCGCCTTTAATGTCGTCGTCGGTTTTCGCGCAGGCGAAGCAGACGAAAGACAATAAAAAGAAAAAGCAAGTCGGTGATACGGTCAGCGGCACGAAGGGAACTTCCGGCTCGAAAGGCGCGGACAGCGACCCGAACATCAAACAGGGCGAAATGCTGAACGACGCGGACGCGCCGATGGGCTTGCCGACCGCGAAAGGCGGCGGAAACTCGAAAGGCGCGGCTTACGATTGCGAAGTCCAACTCGACAACTGGACGGGCTGGAACGTCAAAATCTACATCAACGGTAATTATCGCGGCGTTCTGTCGGGCGGTGCGGAATCTACGCTTTACTATACGCCGGGACAGACGACGATTTACGCCCGCGCCGATTTTACCGATGGTTCGTATTACACCTGGGGACCGAAAACTTATCAATGCGGAGCCAATCAATTTATTTACTTTAAGATGAATCCGTAGGAAATCGGCTGACAAAAAGACGGGCGCAGTCTGTTATGATGCGTCCGTTTTTAATTATTAGAAGTTACGCGGTTGAATAAAAATTGGTAATCGGTCAACGGATTGCTCTCTTTTGAACAGCGAACAGTTAATAGTGAACAGCGAACAACGCCGCGCCGCTATTCGCTGTTCACTATTAACTGTTCGCTGTTTATTCGATAAAAATGCCGTTGTAATCATTCAATTTATTCAATATACGAAACTTTCACAATAATTGAAAAGCGCATTTTTAGATAAATTGCCGACTTTAAAAAGATTATGAAAACCAGATTTACAGCGATGTTTCTTGTAATGCTCGCCGCGTTTTATTTCGCGCCGCACGGATTTATGCAGACTCAAATAGCGACACAATCGGAAGCACCGAAATTCGCTTTGCTCGTCGGTATCAATCGCTACAAAAAATTTAAGGACATTAACATCAACATCCGCGATTTGCGCGGGACGCATAACGATGTCGGTTTAATGAAAAATCTGCTCGCCGAATACGGTTTCAAAGAAGACGCGGCGGGCGCGGCAAACGACAAGTTTCCGTGCGGACAGCAAACGGCGAACTCGAACGTCAAAACGCTTTGCTCGGAACAGGCGACGCAAGCCGCGATTCGGGAAAATTTCAAAAAGCAGTTGATTGACAACGCTAAAAACTATTTCGTCGTTAATAAAATGACGGCAAGCGACCGCGATAAAGGCGCGAATGTCGTATTTTATTACAGCGGACACGGCTCGAAATTGGAAGATAAAAACGGCGACGAATCGGACGGAATTGATGAAACTATCGTCGCGCAGGATTCGGATAGAAACGGCGCACGCGATATTCCCGACGACGATTTCGATACTTTTTATAAAGAACTAAGCCAATACACGACGAACATTACATTTATGTTCGACAGTTGCCATTCGGGAACGGTTACGCGAGGCGGAAGTCCGAAGAGCGTCGAGCGCAATTTCCCGACTAAAAACAATTCACGCGGCGGCAATCCGACTTTGAGCGACGGCATCAGCGTCGGCGCAAATTCAAACTATGTAACGATTTCCGGCAGCCTGCCGACGCAGGAATCGCAGGAAGATATTTTTATTGACCCAACCACCAAAGAGGAGAAATGGGACGGCGCGTTGACGTATAATTTTGTCAATCTGCTGCGCCAAAATCCTGATTTGACTTACCGCGAAATCATCAATTTAATGCGTCCGGCGGTGGCGAAATTTAATCAAACGCCGCAGGTCGAGGGTGATATTGACCGCCGGGTTTTCGGCTCGTCGGCAACCCGCGGCGAAGTTTCGCTGGCAATTGTCGGCACACCGCAAAAAATCAAAAAAACTTTTGAGAATCAGGAAATCGAAGTCAACGAAATAAATCTGGCGGTCGGCTCAATCGTCGGCGCGGGCAAAGGCGCGGCGATTGCCGTTTTCGGGACAAAAGCGGGCGATAAAACGCGCCAACAAATCGGCAGCGGTATCATTACTGCGGCGGGCGATTTCACTTCGACGGCGGAAGTTTCGCTGTTTGACGCGAATATGAAGGAAATTGCGGCGGACGCGACAATCAAAATCATTTCGCCGAACTTTAATAAAGACGATAAACAAATGGTCGCGCTGGACGTTGCGGCGGGCAGCAAAGGCGCGGGCGAATCGAAAGTTTTGAGCGACATCGAAGAAAAATTAAAAACCAACGCCTTGCTTAAAACCGTCAGAATGCCGAATCTACTGAATTCAGTCAGCCAAAGCCGCAGCGCGAATTCGGAAAAATCGGCGGAAAAATCAATTGATTGGGACGTGGCGGTTGTTCGGGGAACTTATAAAGATTTCAAATTCGGCAACGTCCAACCCGACATTTCAAAAATCACGAAAAGCGGCAAAGGCGGCGCGGACGATTCCTGTCGTCAAATCAAATTTGTCGGCGATAAAGCGGTCGCGCCCGCCGACACGGAACAGGGATTTTTCCTGATTGGCAAAGCCGACAAAATGCCGCTGTATAATCTCTGGCTTGCCGCCGACAATGCGAACGCCGGAAAATGTTTGGCGGACGCGCTCGAAAAACACGCCCGCATCGAAAATTTGCGAAACTTGACGAGCGGCGGCTCGAATTTGAACGACAACATCAAAGTCGAAGTCGTGCGCCTCGATTCGATGGACAACATCAATCGGGATTTGGCAAAGTGCAACGCTGAAAAAAACACGCTTGCCGTAAAGACGGACGGCGACGAACGGAAACAGTTTAAGCCGAACGATTTGTATTATTTGAAAATCACGAACGCTTCCGAACGCGATTTGTTTTTGTATATTTATTCGCTGACGACGGGCGGCGCAATCAATCTGATTTATCCGGTCGAAGGCGCGGCGAGCGGCGAAAAGTTGCCTGCCGGACGAACGATTTGCACGATTCAAAAAGAGATTCTTTTTCAAATTGATTCGCCGGAAGTTTCGCCGTTCGGCGTAGAAACTTTGAAAATCATCGCCACGAAACAGGATTTTCCCGCCAATCTTTTATCCCAACCGGCGATTGCTTCACGCGGCAGCGGTTCGCCGCTCGAACAGCTTTTGCGGCACGCCTCGACCGGCAAACGCAGCGGCGCGGTGTCGTTCGCAGTCAGCGATTGGGCGACGAAAAATATCAATATCGAAATTGTGCCGTGAACGAACATTCAGGTTTTGTTGATTTGAGAAATAACTGCGTTAGCAGATGTTCTTTGGAAAATAAGTGCCGCTGTTCTGCGGCTGGCGGAACGCCGCGCCGACGGAACGATTAGCGAGCGTAACTGGTTCGATTACGCCGTCCGCCAAGTGCCGCGCCTGCAAATTGACGAAACGCAGAAACGCGACGCGGAAGTCAAACGAAATGCCGACATGCGAAGCGGCGTCGTGTTCATCAAAGGCGGGAAAAATTTGTCGCCCGAAGACCGCGGTTTGCAGTCGCCGCGCATCTTCTACCACCGCGAACCGGAAAGCCACCCGTTTTTAGTCGCCAAGCCTTAAAATAATCAACTTCGGAAAAGAAATTTAGCCACAAAAAGGCACAAAATACACAAAAAAGATTTTTAATTTCCTTTTTGCGGCTTTTGCGCCTTTTTGCGGCTAATCTTTCTTTGAAGTTTGCCCACGCCCCGTCAGAAAAGAGAGATTCGCGGCTGTAATTGTTAATCTTCCCGCAGCGTGTCAACGAAGACTTCGAGAAATTCGGCTTGGGCTTCGGTCAATTCAATGAATTTCATAGCGAATCCGATTTCAAAAACGTGGTTGGAGACTTCGCCCCAGAGTTGGATTTTTCTGCCATCGGTCAAAGGGAAAAACAACTTGACGGTTTCGCCGTCTTCGACTTCGCCCGAACATAAAATGAAACAGCCGGTCGCCGAAATGTCTCTGATAACGCCGTTTTTCCTGCCGACAAGTCCTTCCCATTCAATCTCGATGTTGACTTGAAACCGCTCGATGTGGCGGCGGTCTCTGCTCGTTCTTCTTTCGTTTGTCATAAAAATTTAATCGCTGGTAATTGATTAAAAAGTGCGATTTAATCACGATTTCCGATTTTTTCGGTGCGCGTTCTGCTCGTCAAATAATAATAGACGGGCAAGCCTAAAGCAATCAGAAAGATTCCGATAAAAGATTGCGTCGGACTGTTGATCATCGTGTTGACCAAAAGCCAGCCCGCGACCAGCAAAAATAAAATCGGGACGACCGGATAACCGAACGCTTTGTAAGGTCTCACGGCATCGGGAAATTTTCGGCGAAAAACGAACACCGTCGAAGTCGCCAGCGCGTAGAAAATCCACGAGCCGAAAATCACATAATCGGTCAGAGTATCGAACGAACCCGACAAAGCCAGCAGACACGCCCAAACGCCCTGCACGATTAAAGCGATAACCGGAACGCGCGTACCGCTCGACAATTTGCCCATCGCTTCAAACATCAAACCGTCCTGCGCCATCGCGTAGGGAACTCTTGCGCCGGTCAAAATCGAAGTGTGCAGCGTTCCGATTGACGAGAGCATCAAGCCAACCGTAAAGAGCGCGACGGCGAAACCGACGGCGACGGATTTGACATCGCCGCCGAAAAATCTCGATACGACTTCTTTGGCGACCGACGAATCTTTTGACACCGAAGCAATCGTCGTCGGGTCAAGCACGTAGAAATAAGCGAAATGAACGAAAATATAAAGCAGAATAATCACGACCGTGCCGCCGATTAACGCCAGCGGGATGTTTTTCTCCGGTTTCTGAATTTCGCCCGCGACCAAAGTTAAATTGTTCCAGCCGTCATAACCCCAAAGTGCGCCGAGCATCGCCGCGCCGAAACCCGCCATAAACGAATAACTCACCGAACCGTATCTGACCGATTCGGCAACGCCTTCGCACGCGCCGCCCACTTCCGTCAGCGAAAAATGCGAAAAAGTTCCGCCCGCGACCCAGACGAACGCGCCGATGCCGACGAACGCAATCAAAATGATTTTGACGAACATCAAAGCCGTCGCAATTCTGCCGCTCAAATAAACCGACGCGCAGTTGACCGTCGTGAAAATGACAATCATCATCACGGCGATGAGTTGCAGCGAAGTCAATTCAAATTGATACCCGAAAATGTCCTGGCTGAATAAAGTCTGTTTCAGTTTGCCGTCGAGAAAGTCGTTCAGACCGATGGCGAAAACGACGGCGACCGAAGCCTGCGCTCCGGTTTTGCCGACGAAAATCAGCATCCAGCCGTAAAGAAAACTCCAGATTCGCCCGTAAGCGTCGCGCAAAAAAACGTATTCGCCGCCCGCTTCCGGCTTCATCGCCGAAAGTTCGGCGTAAGTCAACGCGCCCGCCAGCGACAAAAGTCCCGCCGCAATCCACGCGATAATGACCCATTCGGGTTCGCCGACATTGCACGTCATTACCCGCGCTTTCAAAAAAACGCCCGTGCCGATGACGTTCCCCAAAATAATCGAAATCGCCGCGATTAAGCCGAGTCCGCGAATCAAGGTTATTCTGTCCGGTAAATTAGAAGCCATATATTTTGATTGGAAAAATTATTAAATCACAGATTGACACAGATTAACACGAATGCGACAAATGACTTTAAAAATTATCGGCGTTTATCTGTGTTAATCTGCGGTTTAGTTTTTTGTCTGCAAAAGTTTAAAAATGCGCGAAATCGAATTTTCAGCCGACGAATTAGTAGCGGCTTTACTCAATTTATCAAAACGGGAACAAGTCTGTCTGCTCGACAGCGGCGGCGTTGCCAATCTCGGTTCGCATCTGTTGATTGCCGGAATCACGCCGCTCAAAGTTTTGGAAATCACGAATGACGACCCGGAAAAGACGCTCGCAATTTTTGACGCAAAACTGTCAAATCCGAACATCGCCTGTATTTTTACGATTTCCTACGATTTCGGTTTGAAACTTCAAAAAATCAATTCGCGCCCGAAAGAATTTGCGGCGTTTCCCGAACCCGACGTTTTTCTCGCCGCGTTCGATTGTTTGATAATTCACGATTACGACACGCACCGAACCGTTTTGACGGGAAACGAAAAACGGTTTGACGAGATTGAAAAACTTTTATCGAATCACGGCGAAGCAATCGAAAATAATCCGACGGAACAATCAATCGTTTCCTCGAATTTTACGCGCCAAAATTATCTCGAAACAATCGAAAAAATTCAAGAATATATTCGGCGCGGCGACACTTATCAAACGAATCTGACGCAGCAGCTTCGCGCCCGATTGCCGGAAAATCTTTCGCCGCCGCAAATTTTTAATAATCTGAGAAAAGCGCATCCGGCGGCTTTCGCGGCTTTTATCAAACGCGAAAACGACTGCGTGATTTCGGCATCGCCGGAAAGGTTTTTTAGAGTCGAGAGAAGCGAGTCGAGAGAAGCGAGTCGAACTATTTCGGCGAGTCCGATTAAAGGCACGAGACCGCGCGGGAAAACTATCGAGGAAGATTTGAAATTGCGAAATGAATTGTTGAATTCCGAAAAAGACCGCGCCGAAAACGTGATGATTGTTGACCTTTTACGAAACGATTTGGGCAGAATCTGCGAATTCGGTTCGGTCGCGGTTGAGAAACTTTGCGAACTCGAAGAACATCCGACGCTTTTTCATCTGGTTTCGACCATCAGAGGCGAACTTCGGGGAAACGTCAAATTCTCCGACATCTTGAAAGCCGTTTTCCCGTGCGGCTCAATTACCGGCGCACCGAAAATCCGCACGATGCAAATTATTGACGAACTCGAAACTGCTCCGCGCGGGCTTTCGATGGGCGCAATCGGGTGTTCGATTCCAAATTTTACATTTCAGAATTCAGATTCCGAAACTCTCGACTCTCGACTCTTAACTCTCGACTTAAACGTGGCGATTCGGACGATGGTCGTCAAAAACGGCGAAGCGATTTTCAACGTCGGCGGCGGCATTACGATTGACAGCGTTCCCGCTGCGGAATACGAAGAAACGCTCGTTAAAGCGCAGGCTTTGCTCAACGCCGTCAACGGAAAATTAAAATAAACGAGCCGGGAACTTTTTCCTTTTCGCGGTGTCTAATTTCGGGTAACACTTGACGGTAAGGAGAAAGATTCAAATGGATAACAAACCCAATGTCAACGTAACGCCTTTGATTGATGTGCTGCTCGTTCTGCTGATTATTTTTATGGTCGTGTCGCCGATCAAGCCGACGGATTTCAAAGCTAAAATTCCAAGCGAGGCGAAAGAAACCGCCGCTGCAAATCCGCATCCCGACACTTTAATCGTCGCCATAAACGCCGATTCGACGCTGCGGCTGAATACGGAAAACGATGTCGGCAGCGTCGAAAATGCTGACAAACTCATCGCCAGACTGAATGAGATTTTCCGCGAACGCCGGGAAAATCACGCTTACGCCGAAGATAAAGCGTTGCGAAACGATTTGTCGGAAGATGAAAAAACTCAGAAAACCGTTTTCATCAAAGCTCCGCGTTTCCTCGACTACGGAAGCGTCGTGAAAATCGTGGACGCGGTAAAAATCGCGGGCGCAAGTCCGATTAGTTTGCAGATTGACGACCTAAATTAGATAAAAAGGATTTATACCAGACCGCCGTATTAAATTTTTTATATTAACCGTCAATCGCCAGCGGTTCGCTGCCGATTGGCGGCGTTTGTTTGAAAGTTGCCGACTGTTTCGGCACCAAGTCTTCGCGTTTCATCGCCAGACGAAAAACGGGGCGCATATTTTTATGACTTAAAACGCCGACCGTCCACATCGCCCAGCGCAGCCATTGCGGATCGCCGCCTTTCCAATGAGCAGAAAGCGGACGCAAACCGAAATCGTCCTCTGCGGCAATGTGAACGCGGTCGAACCAACGCTGTCTGCCGACAGGGAATTCCGGGTAATTTTTTAGGATTTGGGCTATCGAAGCGATTTGCCGCGCGTGAAGCGGCTCTTTATATTCGGGCATCAAAACGATTTCGCTGTATTTGTCAACGCGAATTTCTTCGGCAAATTCGGCGAAGGTTTTCGAGTTCGTCAAATTGATTACCGTATTCGTCTGGCAGCAATGCCGGTCGCCGCCGGTAACGAGCGGAAAGCCGAGCGTTTCCGCCATTTCGATAACGACTTTGTTTTCCGACCACGAACGAAAACCGTTGACTTCAAAGGCGTGAATCCATTTTCCGTGTTCGGCGATAAAATCCTTGAGAAGTGCCAGGTGAAGCTTGTCGCCAATCATTTCAATATCCCAAACCGGATGATTCAGCACGATTAAAACTTTCGGCAGTTCATTGAGCATTGCGAAAATCTCGTGGAGTTTTTCATTGTTTGGGTTTGCCGGGTTGGAGGAATAATCGAGCAGTTGTCCGGTCATCTCAAACGCTCTGGCGGGCGGCAGATTGTGAACGCCGACGTGCAGAAAGGCACATTCAAACGGAACTGTCCATTCCATCGAAATCGGAGCCTGATTGTTCGGGATGTGTTCGTTGATTTCTAGATTTGCCGTGATGCAGTCGTGGTCGGTAATCGAAACTATCGCGTCCAGTCCGGCGCGGTTCATCTGTTCTTTTTCCGATTGAAAAACTTCGTTTCCGGTCAAAGGCGGAGACCAGTAGCCGGTGGAAAAACTCGGCAGTCTTTTTCCTTCACGTTCGAGATAGCGGCGGCATTCCCGTTCCCAAAAATACGAAACTACCGGGATTTTGGCGGCATAATACGGAACGAAATCGAGCAGTTCCTTTGAATGCTGCGTGTGGCAGTGCAGCGAAACGCCGGTTATAGCCTGTGCGCCCAAATTTTTCGGCTGCAGCAAAATATGTAAATTCGTTTAATTTAAACTCATAAAATTCTCCGTCAAAGATTCTTTTTTCCCTGAATTAACGTCAGTTCGACGTAAGATTTTTTTCACCACAGGGACACAGAAGCATAGAGAAAATCAGGATTTTTTTGAGTTTTTGGATAAAAAACAAATCATTTCTGAAAAAATTACTTTAAAACTCTGTGTCTCTATGTCCCTGTGGTGAATTTCTTCTTATATTGAACTCACGTTGAATAAATATGAAAATAAATCACCTGTAAGACGGCTGCCGACTTGTTTCAGCCGCCGCGTATTCCGGGCGCAAAAACATTTTTCGATACTTCTCGCTCATCGCCTGTAAATCAAAAATCACAAAAAAATCTATCGTTCCGAATTCGCGGTCAATCGCCGGTGCGCCGCAGATTTTGACACCGATTTTCAGATACATATTAAACAGGCTGGGCAGTTCAATGTGTTCGCTTGCAGGGTAAATTTCGTTGATTGGAAACGCGCGTTTCGGACGCGGTTTGACTCGTATGTCGGGGTGAATAAACCCTTGCCGCGCGAATTGCTGATAAACCTTCGCTCCCGCGGCGCAGTCCTGCGTAAAAAGCGAACAGCAGCCGAAGAAATAGCGCATTCGAGAATCTTTCAGGTGATTCAAAAGAACTTTCCACAACAAAAAAAGGACTTTTGAATTGCGGTGTTCGCGGGCGACGCAGGCTCTGCCGACTTCGACCGACTGGCGCAGAACTTCGATTGGTAAATCTTCGAGACCGAATTCGTTATAGGCGTAGAAACCTTTGGCATTGCGGGCGGATTCGATGGAGTTCAGACGGTATGTGCCGACGGTTTGAGCGGTCAATTTGTCAACGACAATCAGATGTTTGCAGGCGGCGTCGTAATCGTCATATTCGAGACCGGCGGCGGCATCATCGTTCGGCGCGGCGAGTTCGACGTTGAAAACTTCGTAGCGGAGACGCAGAGCCGATTCGACCTCCGCCGGAGTCTGCGCCAACTTTGCGAGATAGCGACCTTCGGCGATTTCAGAGGTGAGAGTTTTTCGCACTGCCTGGGAAACAAGCAATGTTTTTGCCAAACCGACGAGCTGATTGTTGTTGACCATAAAAATAGTAAAACAATGCAGTAAATCAATTTTTAGCAGGCAGTAATGACCGGAAAGTTACGTCTTTCTTACGATTCGGTTAAGATTCGTCGTTCTTTCGAGAAATTTTGAAGATTTTAATAATCGGCGACGGAATTTAAATGATTTTTTCAAATTCGGTGATAAAAGCGTAGCGGCGGGCAACCGGAGTAATTTTTAATTTCCCCAAACCCTGCGTTTCCAACCCGGCGAGATGCGGCAGCAAGCCGTTCCAGAACTGAACGTGAAATTTTTTGAGCCAGTTTTTTAAGACGTGGCGAAACCACGCGGGCAAATCCTTCTGGTCGTAGAAATCCACGATGTAGAATTTTCCGCCGCGCGTCAGATTCGCCAGGACGACGGCGATTGATTCTTTCCACGCGGCAATCATCGAAATCGAATAACTGAAAAAAATTCCGTCGAAGGGTTTGTCTAAATTAAAGTTTTTTTGATAATTAAAATCATCGGCGAGCCCGGTTTTTAAAACGATATTTTTTAAGTTTTGAGCGTCAATTTTATCCTGCGCCGTTTTGAGCATTGCGCTCGAAGCGTCAAGCCCGAAAAAATTGGTGTGCGGATATTTTTTCGCCAGAATAATAAGGTTTCTGCCCGTTCCGCAGCCGACTTCCAGGATATTTTCGCCCGCCCGGATGTTCATCTGCGCGATGAGTTGATCGCGTCCGAGCAGATAGTATTTGCGCGTGATGTTGTAAAAGTATCGCTGATAACGATACATCGCGTTCATCTGCTCGAAGGCGTTCGTCATAAAATTATTCAAAAGTATAAAGATGAAAACCGCCGTAGATTGAAGCGCGGTCTTGCTCGAAAAGCTCGGCGGAATAATTTTTCTGATAACTGAATTTCGACTGCAAACGCTTCGGCAGATTTTTCTCGATGGGCGAAGCCGCGCCCGCCGTGCGGAAAATTATTCGTGAACCTTTTTCGGCTTTCTCGCTTATCGCCTGCCAGAGTTCGGTCATCGTCGCGGCGTTCATCCAGTCCTGCGCGTCGAGAAAAACGAAACGGTTGAAAGTTCCCGCTCGATTTTGTTGGATTTGTTCCGTTACCGAACCGACGTTCGTGGTGATTTTGTGGACGTTCGATTTCAAATTTTCGTGGTTTTCGGCTTTTAAGTATTCGGGAACGGCACAGCGGTTTTCCGTGTCATACTTGCGGGCGAAAGCCTGCCACGCGAAATAATTTTCCTGAATCGGAAACGCGCAAGCCAGCCGTTTGGCGCGTTCGCGGTAGATGTCAATGACGGTTCGCCGTTCGTCTAAATCCTTTTTCAGTTCGTCGTATTGCTGCGGCGGAATGCCGAGACCGAACATCGTTACCGGCATTTTCCCGACGATTTTAATCAAGCACGAATCAAAAAAAGGCGCGATATTTTTCTCGTAAAGTCTTTCCTGTTCGGCGAGTGTTCGGGCATTTAAAACTTCGTCCGGTCGACAGCCTGAAAGCTGCGAAAAGCGGTGAAAGACGCGCAGAAAATAACCGTTGCGCGAATGCTCGTAAAGTCCGCCTTTGACAAAATAATTGATGCGTCCGCCGTAAAATAATTTTCCGAAAAATCCGTTGCCTTCCCAAAATTCTCTGGTATTTTCGCTCAAGTTCAAAGCGATAAACTGATAGTAATTAGCGACATTTTCAGCGTGTTTGCCGAAGCCGTAAAATCCGAAAAAATCTTCGTAAGTCGGCAGAAACTGCAAAGCCGCGAGCTTCAGACGCAAAAGGTAAATATGATACCGATTAAGGTCAACCGCCGTAATTGATTCGGGATTTTCGACGAGATAATTGAGCGCGTTACAGCCGCCCGAAGAAATCGTCAGAACGCGGGATTTTTCGTTAAGCTGCAAAGCCTGCAAATCAACGCGCGGGTCTTCCCAGATTTGATTATAAACAAACGCATCAAACCACACGGCAAACAGTTTCTGCAAAAATCCCTGCTTGTTGGTAATGCCGTTCGTGCGGACGGCTTCGAGAACATTTTGCCCGGAGTTCATATAAAAAGTCTCGGCTTAAAAATTTTAATCAGGCGGGACGAACCAACTTGGGACAGCCAAATTCGCGCCGATAAATTTTGTTGGGAATGTATGATTTGCTAAGTTCCAGTTTCGCCATAATTGTTTCAAAAAGAAGTAACGAAAACCGCAAATAATTGTTAATTTTTGGGAAAGTTTTCTCGATAAATTTTACGAATTAAAAAATTCAGTTACGCAAAACCGCTTTTGGTCATTTAACCGGATTTCTCTTTAAAACTAAAAATTTCCTGTGTTATAATTTTCCTGCTCGAACGCGCGGCAAATTGATAATTTCGATGCCGCCAATCTCTACTCTCCCGACTTTGTGCAGATGGTGAATTACTATCAGATTCTAAAAGTTTCACCGAAGGCGACCAATGCCGAGATAAAATCGGCGTATCGCCGTTTGGCGCGAAAAATTCATCCCGACGTGAACACGACCGATACGCCGGACGCTTCGGGCGAGTTTGCGAAAATCGCCAAAGCCTACGAAGTTCTGGGAAATCCGCAGCAACGCGCTGCGTATGACCGAAGGCTTTTAAACGCGCAGTATAAAAATTCCAATGACGACGGCTCGGTTTTTTCTTCGGAAAACGCCCACGCCCGACGTTGGCGGCAGATGGCTTATGAACGCCGCTACAACGAAATTATTGACCGGATGATTGCCGACGAACGCCGCGAAACGATGGCTTTGCAAAAGGTAATTTTCCCGACCGTCGCGCTGTTTATCTCGGTTTTCTGCGTCGGAATTTTCAAGCCGAAATTCTGGGCAAACTCGCAAATTATCGGAAAAGTCATTTTATTTTCTCTTTTTCTCGTCGGGCTGGTTCATCTGGTCAAACGTCTGCGAACGGGTTTTGAACGCTACACTTACCGCGACGAAAATCTGCACGATTCGATTTTGAAAGAAACCGTTGTCGAAAATAAAAAACCTTACACGCGCTTTACCGCCGCCTGTTTTTTAGTCGTCGGAGTCGGATTGAGTTTAACGGTCGGCTTACTCGTCGGAAATTTACTGCAATCGCATCTCACGCCTTCGATGCCGACGATTATTGCTGAATCTCTCAAACCGGAGTTCGTTTTTTACCCGCCGATTGTCGTTCTTTTCGTTGATATAATGCACTCGTTCGCTTCAAAATTCGATTACTGAAAATTCCCGCGCTTGACATCTTTTTTTTGAAAAACTATACTTTGTAGTTTCTTCGGAAGGAGAAAAAATTACTGTTAATTAGAGAAGGAAAGTTTGTAAATGCCAAATCATAAATCAGCCGAAAAGCGCGTCCGACAAAACGAAACCCGCCGCGCCGTCAACCGCAGCAACAAAAGCAACCTGCGAACCCAAATCAAAAAATTGCGCTCGGCGTTGACCGCCAGCGATAAAAATCTCAGTCAGGAATTACTGAATCCGACCGTTTCGTCAATTGATAAAGCGGTCAACAAAGGAATTTTGCACAAAAACACGGCGGCGCGTTACAAATCGCGTTTGACGGCGCACGTCGGCAAATTAGCTTAAAAGAGTTTATTTTTCTAACCTCATAACTTCATAGTTTTTCTCCTTTGATTGAACGGAAGCGAATCCTAAGCAAATTCGCTTCCGATTTTTTTATTTAAAATCAGGCTTCAAAACTAGCTAAATTCATTTCAAATAGTTTAAAATTAGAATCTCGAAGCTAATAATCATTTATCTGAATTCAGAATAGATT
>JAJAYR010000516.1 GCA_026786155.1 Pyrinomonadaceae bacterium | reverse complement strand
GGCGGTCTGCCAAATTGTTTTTGCTTGGGCAGACACTTTTTGAGATACTTGTATTCTCCGTCAGACAGGTCAGAAGGATAAATTCGTTTCATCATGAATTTAGCTTAACCTACTGACGGAGACTTTTCAGACACGCTCTAAGACGACATTTTTGACACTTTTTGAAGGCACATCTTTTCCTAAGTGTTTTGTTTTCAACAAAGCATTTTTGGGTAAAGTGCTTTCAGAACTAATGACTGAGGCATTACGACATTTGAAATACTTCCGGTAAAAAGTTTTGACTGAGGTATTATTGAAAAACGATTCGGAATATAAGTTAGCGCGAAGCGCAGTAACGCCAGCGTCCACGCTGGCTGTCTGGGGTGCGTCCCGCACACCGACGCGCGAACCGGATGCTCGATTATTTGAAAAGAAATTTGTGCGAAATTCCCCGCTCACCGACGCGCGAGCGGGACGCTCACGCGACTGCCGTCGGGACGACGGCGTTACATTTTCTCGCGCTCAGGCTCGCGCGAATTAGCTTTTTTAACCCGGACTGATTTATTCTTCCCCCGTGTTAAATTCTGATAAATCGGTTAGTTTGTAAAATTTTTTATGAATTATGACGGCTGAAAAAAACAGGCTCGAAGAATCGGGACAAAGAAATAAACATTGGCGGCGTTGGGGACCATACATCAGCGAACGCGCCTGGGGAACGGTGCGCGAAGATTATTCGGCACACGGTTCCGCCTGGGAATATCTGCCGTTTGATAAATCTCATCTGAAAACCTATCGCTGGAACGAAGACGGCATCGCCGGAATCTGCGACCGTCATCAGCTCATCTGTTTCGGTTTGGCGTTGTGGAACGGCAACGATTCTCTTTTGAAAGAGCGACTGTTCGGATTAACCGGCAATGAAGGCAATCACGGCGAGGACGTGAAGGAATACTATTTTTATCTCGATTCGACGCCGACGCATTCTTATATGCGTTTTTTATACAAATACCCGCAAAATGAATTTCCCTACCGGCAATTGATTGAAGAGAATCGAAATCGCAGCAAAACCGAACCGGAATATGAATTATTCGATACCGGCATTTTTGACGACGACCGCTATTTCGATGTTTTCGTCGAATATGCCAAAGGCGATGTCGAAGACGTTCTCATCAAAATAGAAGTTCACAATCGCGGTGCGGAAAGCGCGGCGATTCACGTTCTACCGACGCTCTGGTTTCGCAATACATGGAGTTGGGACGATGCCTCGGAGAAGCCGCAACTGCAACAAATCATTGATGAAAACGGCGTAAAAGTAATCGAAGCGGCGGGTATTTATTTCGGCAAGCGTTATCTCTATTGCGAAAATTCTTCCGAATTATTGTTCACCGAAAACGAATCGAATGTCGAACGCCTTTACAACGCGCCGAACGCTTCGCCGTTTGTGAAAGACGGCATCAATGAATCGGTTGCCAATCGTAATCAAACGGCGGTTAATCCCGAAAAAGTCGGAACTAAAGCCGCCGCCCAATACGTTTTGCAAATTCCCGCCGGTGAAAGCGTTACTTTGCGCCTTCGCCTGACCGACCGCGAACCGTCGAAGTTGAAACAGGCTTTCGGCAAACAATTCGAGCAAATTTTCGCTGACCGGATTCGTGAAGCCGACGAATTTTATTCGGAAATCATTCCGCCGGAATTGTCCGATGACGCGAAGAATGTGATGCGTCAATCGTTCGCCGGAATGCTCTGGTCAAAGCAGTTTTACAATTACAACATCAAAGATTGGCTCGAAGGCGACCCGGCGCAGCCTAAACCGCCCGAAGAACGTCTGGAAGGGCGCAACGCTCATTGGTCGCATTTGTTTAATGCAGATGTCATTTCGATGCCCGACAAATGGGAATATCCGTGGTATGCGGCGTGGGATTTGGCGTTTCACTGCATCGCGCTCGCGCTGGTTGATTCGGAGTTTGCGAAAGAACAATTGTTGCTGATGCTGCGCGAATGGTATATGCACCCGAACGGTCAATTGCCCGCGTATGAATGGGCGTTCGGCGATGTCAATCCGCCGGTTCACGCCTGGGCGGCACTTCGTGTTTATCAAATCGAAAAGAAGCGGCACGGTGTCGGCGACAAAAAATTCTTAGCCAGAATTTTTCAAAAACTGCTACTCAATTTTACGTGGTGGGTCAACCGCAAAGACTCCGAAGGAATGAATGTTTTTGAAGGCGGTTTTCTCGGCTTGGATAATATCGGCGTGTTCGACCGTTCGCGTCCGCTGCCGACCGGCGGCAAATTGGCGCAATCGGACGGAACATCTTGGATGGCGATGTATTGTTTGAATATGCTGGCGGTCGCGCTCGAACTCGCCGAAGAAGACGAAACTTACGAAGACGTGGCGAGCAAATTCTGGGAACATTTTCTCTACATCGCGCAAGCGATGAATCATCGCGGCAAAGACGACACCGCGCTCTGGGACGAACAGGACGGTTTTTTCTATGATGTGCTGCACTTGCACAATGTCGGCAGTTTTCCGCTCAGAGTCCGCTCGATGGTCGGGCTGATTCCGCTTTTCGCCATCGAAACAATCGAACAGGATGTTTTAGATAAACTTCCGAATTTCAAGCGGCGAATGCAGTGGTTTATTGATAACCGCCCGGATTTAACCCGTGAAATCGCGTGTATGAAAACTCGCGCCGACGGCGAAATGCGACTGCTCGCCGTCGCTTACGAAGAACGCCTCCGACGAATTTTGGAGGTGATGCTGGACGAAGATGAATTTCTTGCGCCTCATGGAATTCGCGCTTTGTCGCGGGTTCACGAAGCCGCGCCGTTTTTTCTGCACATCAACGACGTTGACCATCAAGTCAAATACGAGCCAGCCGAATCTGCCAGTTATCTCTTCGGCGGCAACTCGAATTGGCGCGGTCCGATTTGGTTTCCCGTAAATTATCTGCTCATCGAATCGCTGCAAAAGTTTCACCATTATTTCGGCGACGATTTCAAAGTCGAATTTCCGACGGGTTCGGGAAATTTATTGAATTTATGGGAAGTCGCCGCCGAACTTTCACACCGGCTTTCACGAATTTTTCTGCGCGACGAGCAAGGCAAGCGTCCCGCGCTCGGCAGCATTAAAAAATTCCAGACCGACCCGCATTGGCGCGATTTGCTGCTTTTTCACGAATATTTTCACGGCAACGACGGTTCAGGGTTGGGTGCGAATCATCAAACCGGGTGGACGGGACTCGTCGCCAAACTATTGCAGCAAAACGGCGAGTGAAGATAGTCGCGGAATTATATTTAATCTATTTGCCGGTTAGCGGCTGTGCCGCCCGATGTGCGGAAAGGCTGTGCCTTTCCGTTAAGTTTGCTCTCCCAATTAGTGAGGCTGCGCCTCACAGCGGGCGGCACAGCCGCAAAAAATTAAGGACAGCAACAACGGAAAGCCAGAGCCTATCCGCACATCGAAGCGGCACAGCCGCAGAAAAT
>JAJAYR010000515.1 GCA_026786155.1 Pyrinomonadaceae bacterium | reverse complement strand
GTCTAACACCGTATAGGTGTAATAGTTTTGCCTGAACAAATATTTATCCAACTGTTCTTTGATCATTTTCCGATTATTAGATTTCGTTTCATCTTTTAGGTCTCAATAACTTTCATTTACTTTCCAACTTAACCAAATTGAATCAAATAAAATTACTCCCACGCATCTTTCTCCAAATCAGGAAATGTTATCTTGCATTCGCCCGCTTTTATTTGATAAACACCTGCCTGTCCGTGTTCGTTGAGATTGCCTTCCTACGGTGCGCCGCCCGGCGGCGTGATTCGATAACGCGCATTGGGAACCGGCTTGCCGTCCATATCAACGAGGATTATTTCAATCCAGTCTTTCTTTTCTTCCTGTTTTTTCTCTGCCAAAGCCACCGGCGGCGAAGCGGCTTCGCTTTTTACCTCTGGCGGCGAAGCGGCTTCGCTTTTTACCTCAACCGGCGACGGTGTTTGAGCAGGCTGTTTTGCCGGTGCGGGTTGCGCGACTTTTGCTTTGACCGGCATCGGCAAATCAGGTGAAGATTCTCTCGAACAAATTTCACAAAACGCCTTTCCGGTTTGCGCGGCACTAATCATAACTATTGCCGCCGGGCTGACAAATTGCGGTCGCGCGGGCGGCGGTTGAGGTTTTGGAGGCTTTGTTCGCATTCCCGGATCGGCGTGGTCGGCTTCTTTCGGAGGTTTAGGTGGATCGGGACTGATTGCCGCGCCGGAACCTGCCGCTCCGCCGCTGTTGATAAAGACCATCGTGCCTTTAATGAAAATGCCGCCCGAATTGATGTTAATGAAATTTCCGCCGACTTTTAAGGTCAAGGTCGTGCCGGATTCGACGACGACATTCGTTCCGGCTTTAATATAGACTTCCATTCCGGCATCGAGACCGTATTTTTGCCCGACTTTTTCCTGTATATCGCTTCCGACCTTGAGCGAAACCGAACCGTCAACCTTTTCGTTTTTATCGCCCCCGACTTGCAGATGTTTATCTTTGCTGACTTTTTCCAGTTGATCATTTTCGACAATCAGATGGCGGTCTTTTTGGATCAACTCCATCGCATCGTTTTTAATGCGGACATCGAGATTTTTTTCGCCGTGGATAAAAATTTGTTCCCCGCCTTTTTTATCTTCAATGCGAAATTCATTAAAACCGCCGCCGCCTTTCGATGAATCGGATTTAATCGTTGACTTTGTTTTTTCGTCGGGCAATGTGTAAGGCGGCATCGTTTCGGGATTATAAACGCAGCCGGTAATTATCGGTTGATCGGGGTCGCCTTCGAGAAAATGGACGATGACTTCCATCCCGATACGCGGAATAAACATCATTCCCCACTTGTTTCCCGCCCACGCCTGCGCCACGCGAATCCAGCACGAACTGTCCGAATTCGATTGTCCCTCCCGGTCCCAATGAAGCTGAACTTTGACGCGCCCGTATTTGTCGGTGAAAATTTCTTCGCCCGCCGGTCCGACGACCATCGCCGTCTGACTGCCCGTAACCAACGGCTTCGGTGTGCGCGGCGCGGGACGAAACGGCGGTGCGCCTCTGCCGTGAGCGATGCAGGTGAAACTGTTGTTATACGGTTTCTCGATGTCGTCATCGGTGATATAAGTCGGATTCTGTTCGGCTTCGTGCGTCGCCGACATAATGACGTATTGCCCGTTTTGAAATGTATTCGGGTGATTGGTCAGAGTAAAACGATAGCCGGTCGTCAGCGAACTGCAATCGGAATTTCCCGAAATGACGCGATACTGCGAATCAATAGACTGCATCACGATTTCGGCTTTGCGCGTTTTGTCTTCAAAAATATTCTGTAAATCGGCGGCTTGTTCGCCGCCGCTGCGACTAATACCGTCATATTTTCGGGCGTAACCGGCGGGAAAATCGTAAATCTCCAATTTTTGATTGTCGCCGACCGTAAAAAGACTCGGATGCGTCGCGTCCAGATGATTAGTCGGAAGCTGAAAATTAAAATCCCAAAACGAAACCTTGCCCGTTTGCAGTTTATAATCGGTCTGCCATTTTCTAATCGAAGTAACGAAATCTTCGACATCCTCCACTTTCAGAAAATAAGCGATGTCGCTTTTCGACGGACAATCACGATGCGATTGCGGCGTGTCGGCGATAATCATTTTATGCTTACCGTCGGTATGCTCGAAAAAGTAATAAATCCCTTCTTCTTCCATCAGCCGCGAGACGAAATCGAAATCCGATTCACGATACTGCACACAGTAATTGCGCGGTTTATAAGTTCCCTGTAATTCGTAGGTAACTTCAAAACCCTGCGAATTAAAAATCGCGCGGAGAATGTCGGGAACGCTTTTATTCTGGAAAATGCGGCTCTGCCGGTTCTGCGTCAAAAGCCAGACGTGCGGGACAATCGTCGCGTAATAATATGAAAACCGGGTGTCGCGGTGTCCCTGCGAAAACTGGTTGACGATGCCGGTCAAAGTGCGCGTCGTGCCGTCTCGCTGCGCGATTTCGATGGCGACGGCTTGACCGAGAATTGCTTTGACGTCAACCACCGTCGTTTCAAATCCGACTTCGTTTTCTTCGTGCAGCAGTTCGACCTCGAACGAGAACAGCGACGATATTTCTTCGGTTGCCGATAAGCGGTTGAGCAGCAGGAAATCTGCGCCCAGAGGCGTAAAAATGTTCAGCAATCGGTTTTGTTGGGTCGTCGCCATAATTTTCTCTTCGGTTTGAAGTGAAACTTTCCGGTTGTTTCGATACTGCCTGTTTCTTCAGAAAAAAACGCAATGCTTTCGGAACGCTGAAACGGTCTTCCGGTATTTCCAAAGAAAGTAAAAGTTTGCGGGTAATTTGAGTGGTATCTTAACTTCTGTGATTAGCGAAAGTCAACTTAAAATTTGATTTTCAAACGGCACTTTTAATCTGATTTAAAAGTTCGGCTTTAAAATAGATTTGGCGATTGGCGACCGTTGAAACAATCACTAATCGCCAAACTGAAATCGCGGATTTCAAACGAAATTATTAAGTTTGTTTGCCTTCCAAAAACGCCTTCAAACGCCGCGAGCGCGACGGATGGCGCAGTTTTCGCAACGCCTTCGCTTCGATTTGGCGGATGCGTTCGCGCGTTACGGCGAAATGCTGTCCGACTTCTTCGAGCGTGTGTTCCGAACCCGTATTGCCGAGTCCGAAACGCATTTTGATAACTTTTTCCTCGCGCGGCGTCAGCGTCGCCAAAACTTCGTCGGTAATTTCGCGCAGATTGCCGAACGTAACGGATTCCGCCGGATTCATAATAGATTTGTCTTCGATAAAATCGCCGAGATGCGAATCTTCTTCTTCGCCAATCGGCGTTTCCAGAGAAATCGGCTCTTGCGCGATTTTCAAAACCTTTCGCACTTTGGAAACCGAAATATCCATTTTCTTGGCGATTTCTTCCGAAGTCGGTTCGCGTCCCAACTCCTGAACCAAGGCGCGAGACGTGCGAATCAGCTTGTTAATCGTCTCGATCATATGGACGGGAATCCGAATCGTTCGCGCTTGGTCGGCGATTGCCCGCGTAATCGCCTGTCGAATCCACCACGTCGCGTAAGTCGAGAATTTATAACCGCGCCGCCACTCGAATTTATCAACCGCTTTCATCAAACCGATGTTGCCTTCCTGAATCAAATCGAGAAACTGCAAACCGCGATTGGTGTATTTTTTGGCGATGGAAACGACGAGGCGCAAATTGGCTTCGACGAGTTCGCGTTTCGCCTGATTCGTCGCCTGTTCGCCGACCAGAATCGTCTGCAGAGAGCGTTTGATTTCAACCGTCGGCAGATTGTATTTTCCCTCGATTTCCGAAATGTGCTTTCTGTTTTCGGCGATTTTGCGCGTCGCTTCTTTTTTATCTTCGGGCGAAATTTTCTTGCTTTCGAGACTATCTTCCGCTTTATTGATGTCGCGCTCGGCTTTTCGGATGTCGTCGGAAACTTTGCGAATCGCGCCGATGAGCTTTTGCATCGCTCGTTCGGTCAGATTGAGATTTTTAATTTCCTGCGCGACTTCCAGACGAAAACGCGCCGTCTGGCGTTTCAACGCCATCAACTTTTTCGACGGTTTGCCTTTCAACTTTTTCTGTTCGTCGAGCAAAGTCTGCAAAGATTTCAACGCTTTGTTGAAATTGTTGCGAATGTTGCCAATGCCTTCGAGCGTCCAGCGCAGATATTCTTCCGCCTTATCTTCTTCGCCCGTCAGTTCGGCTTGCTCGGAAAATGTTACAGTTTCGCGGATGTAGCCTTTGCCGTTTTCGAGGTCGTCGCCGATTTGCAAAAGCCGTTCGACGGAAATCGGCGAACGCGAAATCGCTTTGCGCGTCTTGATTTGCCCGCGCTCGATTCTCTGAGCAATCGTTACTTCGCCCGCTCTCGTCAAAAGCGGCACGACACCCATTTCGCGCAAATAAAGGCGCACCGGATCGTTCGATTTATCAAGCGTTCCGGCGGATAAATCCAAATCCAAATCGTCTTCGTCAACTTCTTCCGCATCTTCGTCGAGCGACAAACTCGCCGCTTTTTCGAGCAGTTGCGCGTCCGTATCGGCGACCGAAATGTTCGCGCCTTCGAGTCGGGTCAAAACGTCTTCGATGTCGTCGGGCGACATCATTTTGTTCGGAATCTCGCGGTTCAGTTCGTCAAAACTCAAAAACTTTTTGCGTCTGCCGAGTGCCACGAGGCGGTCCATCAAATCTTCCTTTTCGTCGTAGTCTGCCATAAATTTATTGAATAGCGTTTGATTAAATAACGGTATAAATCGTTGTTCGCAAAATAAGTCTAAACGCCGAAAGCCGGGAAAAGTTTCAGGCGCAAACGATGCGAAAATTAAATAATTTTTGATTTCGTCAATGAGATTTCGCAATCTTAATACGAAACCTGTCATTATAAACCATCCGTTACAGATTATCTATTTTGGGACGAAAGAAATTTGTCCACAAAGGACACGAAGAAGCACTAACGAAGTTGTTTTAAGACTCCGAAAACAGAATAAAAAAAAGATTATAAACCGCTAAACACGCCAAATAAACGAAAAAGGAATAATAAATTTTTTAGATTTAGTTTTATGTTTCGCGTGTTTCGCGTGTTTGGCGGTTAAAATTTGACTTTTCAAACAGTTTCCGAGAGCCTTCGTGAAATTTTCGTGTCCTTCGTGGATAAAATTTCCTATTTTTCGACGATTCGTTTTTCAAAATCGCGTTTCATCCGCGCCAAACTGATTTGTTCGTTCACGAGCGCGTCGCGCAACTCGAAATCGCCCGTTTGTTCGGCGAAAACGAGTTCCTGACTGATGTCCAGAATGCGGCTGGCAAGTGCCATCGAACGCAGCGTTGCCACGCAGTTTTCCGCTTCCGTCAGCACTTCGTCAATCGCTTCGTCCAAATCCCGCGCCGGTTCGCTCATTAAAAGCACCGAAACGAAATCGCTCGCCGCCGCGTCGTCTTCGACGAGTTTTAGCAGATTTTCACTCGTTACGTCCGAACCGATTTCCTTCAAAGCCAGCAAAGCGCGAAAAATTTCGCTCGTTGCCAGCTGCTCGTAATCGGTTTCTTCGAGCGCGGGCAGAATTATCTCGCGCAAATCCTTATCATAAATCAAAAGTTCGAGCAGATGCTGTTCGGCAACGGTAATTTTCGTCGCGTTTCTTTTGATGACAAAGTTTTTTACTTCGAGCGCGGTTTCTCCGTCTTTCCCGAAATTTTTTTCTCTTTTTTGGATTTCCTTCCAGAGATAATTTTCCGTTACTTTGTCTTCAATCTGAAAAAACTTGAGCGTCTGCTTGAGCGTTTCGCGCCTTTCAACCAGATTACGAATCGAAGACAGCACCGGCAAAACTTCCTGAATCGCTTCTGCCTTCGCCTTCGGTGAATTGACGGTTCGCTCCCGCGACAGATTTTCCAGCACGAACTGCAAAAACGGATACGCCCTGCCGCGCAAATGATTGTAACTTTCCGCGCCGTTGGCTTTCAAAAAATCGTCCGGGTCTTGTCCGTCGGGCAGCAGCAAAACCTTGACTTCAAAATCTTCGACGACGAGCGTTTCAATCGCCCGCCGCGCCGCTTTGATGCCCGCGTTGTCGCCATCGTAATTGATGACGATTTTTTTCGTAAATCGCCCCAAAAGTTTCGACTGTTCGGGCGTGAACGCCGTTCCCAAACTCGCCGCCACATTTTTTATGCCGTATTGATAAAGCGCGATTAAATCCAGATAACCTTCGACGAGAATCGCAAATTTCTTCAGCCGGATTTCCTCTTTCGACTGGAAAAGTCCGTAGAGATGCTCGCCTTTAATATACGCCGGAGTTTCGGGCGAATTGAGATATTTCGGCTCGCCGGTCGCCAAAATCCGCGCTCCGAACGCAATCGGATTTCCTTTAATATCAAGCACGGGAAACATTATGCGCCCGCGAAATCGGTCATAAACGCGCTTTTTTTCTTCGTTAATCGAAACCAAACCGCTCGTTTCGATTAACTTTTCGTCCGCGCCTTGCTTCTTCAAAAGCGACATCACCGCGTCCCAACTGTCGGGCGCGAAACCGATGTGAAATGCTTTCTGAGTTTCAACCGAAATCTCGCGTTTCTCCAGATATTCCCGCGCCGCTTTGGAATCCTGATTATTTTCCTGCAAATGATTTTCCCAAAATTCGAGCGCGTATTTATTAAGTTCAATCACCTGTTCGGCAATCGCTTTTTTTTCTTCCCGGCGTTTTTTTTTATGTTAGTAATAATTATAATCAATCGGTTCAGGCCCCCGGATTACCCCAAATTACGCCACGCGGATTATTGGTT
>JAJAYR010000514.1 GCA_026786155.1 Pyrinomonadaceae bacterium | reverse complement strand
TAATCATAGTTTTCGATTGAAATCAGACGCAATATCTTAACACATTTATTTCTGACATTTCGGGCAGAAATATGTCGAGCGTCCGCCTTGTTTCAGACGCACAATCGGCTTTTCGCAATTAACACACGATTCGTTTTCGCGGTCATAGACGCGCCAGCCGTGCGAATAGCCGCCGCCGTAATAACTGCCGTCAATGTTTTCGGGGTTGACGTTCAAAGTCGAACCGTGCGCGATTGATTCTTGCAGCACGTCGCGGATTTTCTCGAATAAAACATTTGCCTTCCGCGTCGAAACTTCATTCGCCGGAGTTTGCGGATTAACTTTGGCGAGAAACATCGCTTCCGAAGCGTAGATATTTCCCAAACCCGTAACCTTCGTTTGGTCGAGCAGAAATTCCTTCAAACTTTTTTTCGAGGTTTTCAAAATATCGCGCAGATATTTCGGCGTGAAATCGTCGGAAAACGGTTCGGGCGCGAGCGATTTTAATTCTTTCGTTTCGTGCAGTTGGTCGGTGGCGACGATTCGCATAAAACCGAAATGCCGCTGGTCTTGAAAAACCAGCCGCGTTTCGTCGGCGAAATAAAACGCGGCGTGCGTGTATTTCGGGTTTTCGCGGTCGAGCGGCAACAGCATAAATCGCCCTGACATCCGCAAATGCGCGATTAAAGTTTGCCCGTTATCCAAATCGAACAAAATATGTTTGCCGCGCCGTTTGACCAGATTTATTTTCGCCGACTTTAATTTTTTGGCAAATTCTTCCGGCGCGTTAAACGGCGCGAGCCGTTCGCGGAAAAGTTCGGCGACGATGATTTGACGTTTCGCCACCAATTTATTTAACGCTTGCGCGACGAGTTCGACTTCGGGCAGTTCGGGCATAAATTCAATTACGAATGACGAATTTCAAATTACGAAGATACCAAAAGTCTTTATCAAATCAAAAAATGGAATGTTTTCACCATTCGCAATTTGAAATTCGTAATTGACACTAAAAAAGACCGCCGCAGTTTATGCAAACGGTCTTTGCCGGATTAAATCCCGAAACATTTTAATTTTCGTAAAATGTTGAAATTAAAACATTGGAACAGCGGTGTCATCTTCAGTTTCTCCGGCGAAAGCGTCGCCGGTTGCGCCGAAGGGAACGGCGCGTAACTGTCCGTTTGAACTTTGGTAGATATACCAAATCAACAATCCGCCTTCGTTACGCCGCGCCACAAAGTCGGTTTTGCCATCGCCGTCGTAATCGCCGAACAGCCGCACGTCCGTATCAAATCCCCATTGCAGAACGAACATCTGACCATCCGAACTGCGGCGAATGAAATAAGTAACCGGATTGCCCGTCGTGCCGGTGTTAGGATCGCGCTGAATAACGTGGTCTTGTCTGCCGTCGCCGTCAACATCAACCTGAGAGGAAGGAAAAATAAAATCTCCGGCGACATCCGGCGCAAACGTCCCGCCCCAAATCACTGCCTGCACCGTGTTGTCGGAACTGCGGCGAGTATACCAAATTATTCCGTTGGTGGAACCGCGAATCGCCGTCAAATCGGCTTTGCCGTCTTTGTCGAAGTCGCCGACCATTCCGAAGTCGTTCGGTCCCAATCCGAAAACTTCCGCCCGTGTTTGACCGTCCGAACTGCGAATGATATACCAAATTCCTTCGGTGCGGCGATAAACGGCGATGTCGGTTTTGCCGTCGCCGTCATAGTCGGCGGGCAAAACCTGGTCGGTCGCCGCCGTCGAACCCCATCGAACAATCCGCAAAGTGTTGGTCGCCGATTGCCCGATTATCCAGACGCGAGTAGTTCCCTCGGCGACGAAAGTTAGAAAATCGCCGCGCCCGTCGCCGTCATAATCGTCGCTGGCACTGCTCAGAGTGGACGTGCCGCCAATCTGGTAGCCGGCGACGGCGTTGTTGAGACTGTTGCGAACGAACATAGTGCTGACGCTCGGACGAAACACTTTGATGTCAGTACGCCCGTCGCCGTCGTAATCGAAGACGCTGGTTGAAGGCTTGACCTGTCCGCGAATCTCACCGCCGGTAAAATTTACGGTGTGGATATTGACATACCAGCGACCGGCACGCAAATCGGCGACCTGAGCGGGCGTTACGGCAAACGTCAGCGGACCGATGGTGCCGCTCGTGCCGCCGGTTAAATTGAAATTGAAACGCGCCGGACCGTTGACTCCGACCGGACCGGCATCGTGAATGTGACCGGCAACGACATTCGAGGTAACACCGGAATAACTACCGCTCACGGTGAACTGGGTTTCGGCGAGGTTGAGCGTAACTACGCAGCTGCCTGTTCCGTTGGAAGGACTGACCGGAACTTCCTGGGCGGCGGTAACGCTGACATTGAATTTCTGCTGCGCCGCCGCCGTCGTTGAAAATACAAAAGCTGACAAGCACAGTGCCAGCATCGGAAAAATTTTTCTTCGCATTGAATTGATACTCCTTAGAAAGCTAAACTTGAAAAACTAAAATGTTAAATGCCTTTTGATTTTGGACGGAAATTAAACGCCCGTTTGGACAGGGAAAAGAAAAATTTCTTTCTGCGTTCGGTCGTTTGCCTGAATTTTAAGATTTTCGGATTTGAATGTCAATGGAAAATGGAAAATGGTTAATTTGGCGCAATAAAAGTCGGCGGTAAAATTCGCCGCGCCATCCGATTCCAGCGGGCTTTGCACGAGTTTATGCGGTGCTGTCGGAAATCGCTCAAATTAAATGAACTTTGTGCATAATTAACTCACCTGACGCGGAATGCCGAATCTTGCGGCTGTGCCGCCCGCTGTGCGGAAAAGCTCTGCCTTTCCGCCCGTGTTTGCAAGCAATAAAGAGGCTCCGCCTCGCTTTTCAAAGTTAGTGAAATGTTTTCGGAAAGGCACAGCCTTTCCGCACAGCGGCGGGCAAAGCCCGGAAATCCTGATTGCGCGTCAGGTGCATAATTAAGTAACTTT
>JAJAYR010000513.1 GCA_026786155.1 Pyrinomonadaceae bacterium | reverse complement strand
GCGTAGTTGAATAGCGAGAATTAAAAGTACTGGTGATTGTCGAGTAATTGTAGGTGGTTAGTAACGAAAGTTAAATAACCTGACCCATTAGGGTAAGATTGTATAAGACAAGTTCGGGAGCGTTGGATGCCTCACTAGTCTTTCGGCATCAACATCTTCCGCCAATGATGGTTGTTTGAGTGGATAAAACTTGTCATTTATTCGCACTTCCACGCGCAAGCCGGTTTTGGTCGCGGTTTTCTGCATCAGTTTTTTGACTTGCTCTGAATCCGTTAAGATCGTCGCCTGGATCGTTCGATGGACTTGGGCAAACAACTTTCTTTCAATCGGATTATACTTGCTGCAATACGGCGGATAATGCGCGATCACCAACTTTTTCCCGATTCTCCGCGCTAAGTCCGGCAGCAATTTCTTGAATAAATGATGGCGATGCCCGTTCGCCCCGCCCGCATCGCATAATATCAGGAGGCGCGTCGCCTTCGGATATTCGTATTTGCCAAAGTTAGTCCACCACCATTCCAGATTATCCACGACAAACTCCGCCGTTTCGTGTGAATTGCCTAAACTCAAATAGCCTTCATTCAACTTGACATCATAAATCCCGTGCGGAATCGCTTTCCCGACTCCCAAATACGGATAATCGTGGTCGAACACCGGAACTGCTTTTGCGCCTTTGGTCAACACGGTCCGGTTTCTCGTCAATGCGCCCAACACTGCCAACGGCGGTTCTTGGTGTCAATGCTGATGATCGGATTCTCCTCCATCATCATAAACAATGCCACCAGAAAACCGATGATCCGCGCACTGCTCGCTCCGGTCGGGACTGCTCCCCGTTGCCAAGGTTTTCGCCGGCTTCCTTTTCCGATAGCCTTCAGCGTGTAAAATCCGCTTGATACATTTAGTTTCAACTTCTACTCGATAGTTCGTCTGCCAATGAAGCGCGATGTCGCAGGGTCTTAAATGTGTCCATTTAACTGTTTCATCGGTCGGACTACCCGCCGTGTTCTGTTCGACATATTCAAGTATCCAACCCGTCAGTTCCGTGATGGTCACTTCTTTTTTTTCGTCCGCCGCCGGCTTTTCGTTGGCGCGTATAATCACCTTTGTAATTATTCTCAGCCAATTCCCGTAAGCCTTTATTGATCGTTTGGCGATGACAACCAAAGATTCCGGCGATATAGCGTTGGCTCCCAAGACCTCATCGCTGATACTCCATCGCTAGAAAATGCCGCCGTTGTTTCTCCGGTAAACTCCGGTCATAACTCAATTGCTTTTCTAAAAAATCCTCAGCATAATAACTTTTTGCTCTACTCATTCCGGTTTGATGCACAACATCTTGGATGGATCAGCTTATTTTACTCGTGTTACTTAGGATTTATTTTACTTTCGTTGTCGCGTTCATGCTCCAATCCAGAATATTTTAAGAGTATTGTAATATTGAGTGTATATGTTGGACGCAAAATTTTTGTCTGGAAAATCGTAGCGTCTCGTCTGCTTGGCGATACACGCTTTGAAGGCGCACTCGACAGCATATCCTAATAGATAATATGCACCTTCATAACATTTATTATCGAGCAACACTTTTGCCTCTTTCACTCTAAGGTTAGTGAGTTTTTTGAAGTCATTGCGATTCATTAATTATCTTTAAATCAAAAGAAGTTAATATTTCATCAACTCCACCGCTGCTTTTTCCACGTCGTCTATCTGCGGCAAAATAAAATCTTCGACTTGCGGTGCGTAGGCGACGAACGTATCGGTTGCGCCGACACGACGAACGGGCGCATCCAGATATTCAAATAATTGATCCGAAATCCGCGCCGCGATTTCTGCGCCGTAGCCGTAGGAAATCGAGTCTTCGTGTGCGACGACGACACGCGAAGTTTTCTTGACCGATTCGGCGATGCGTTCCCAATCGTAAGGTACGAGTGTTCGTAAATCAATCAACTCGACCGAAATGCCTTGTTTTTCCAATCGTTTCGCCGCTTCAAACGAGCGTTGGACGAGTGCGCCATAAGTCACGATGGTAATGTCCGTGCCTTCGCGGACGATTTTCGCTTTGCCGAACGGAATCAGAAATTCCGATGACGGATACTGCGATTTGTTATAAATCTGGCGATATAAATGTTTGTGTTCCAAAAATAAAACCGGGTCGTCGCAGCGAATCGAAGTTCTGAGCAACCCGTTTGCGTCCAATGCGTTTGACGGATAAACAATCATCAAGCCGGGCGTGTGCGCGAACAAAGTCGTGCCGCTTTGCGAGTGATAAACCGCGCCGCCTTTCAAATATCCGCCGACCGGAACGCGCATCACCATCGGGCATTTCGTGTCGCCGTCGCTTCTCCAACGAGTTACGGCGACTTCATTTCTGATTTGGTGAAACGCTGGAAAAATGTAATCGAAAAACTGAATTTCGACGACCGGCTTGATGCCGCGAATCGCCATTCCGACGGCGCGACCGACGATATTGGCTTCGGCGAGCGGCGAATTGAAAACACGCGCCGAACCGAATTTGCGTTGCAGATTTGCCGTAACTTTAAACACGCCGCCTTTGCCTTTGACGGTTTCCAGATATTCTTCCCGCGAACAATCCGCCACGTCTTCGCCGAAGACGACGATGCGAACATCGCGCTCCATTTCCTCGTGCATGCAGCGATTTATCAGGTCAACCATCGTTCCCGCGTTGCCCGAAAGTTCCGCGCCGTCTTCGGTGTCGAAATCTTTGGAAGTCGGGTCAACGTCGGGCGAAAAAATGTTTCTTAAAGCGGTTTCGGGCGCGGGCTGCGGCGTTATCAAAGCGATGTCCGCCGCTTCGTTGATTTCTTTATCAACTTCCTTTCGCAGTTTTTCCAAATCTTCCGACGACGCGATGCCTTCGGTCATCAGAAATTCGGCGAAGGTTTTAATCGGGTCAATCGCTGCGTCTTTTTCGAGTTCTTCGGCGGGGCGATAAAGTTTTTCGTCGTCCGAAAGCGAATGCGAATATGGGCGCACGACTTTCGCGTGAACGAACGCCGCGCCTTTACGTTCGCGGCAAAATTCAACGGCTTTTTTAAATGTTTCGTAACTCTCAATCGGATTCGTGCCGTCGCATTTTTGGATTAAAAGATTCGGAAAACCCGAAACCAATTTAGAAATATCGCCGCCCGCCGTGCCGACTTCGACCGGCGTGGAAATCGCGTAGCCGTTGTCTTCGACGACGAAAATTACCGGCAATTTCAAATTACAAGCCGTGTTGAGAGCTTCCCAAACTTCTCCTTCCGACGAAGTGCCGTCGCCGATTGACATATAGACGACCTCATCGCCTTTGAATCCGGTGATTTTGTCCTGCAATTCTTCGACGAGCGATGCGCGATACGACGCTTCCGCCGCGCCGACGGCGTGAAGTGCCTGCGTTCCCGTGCAGGATGATTGCGACGGCACATTCAAATCTTTGTGTCCCCAATGCGAAGGCATCTGCCGCCCGTGCGAATTCGGGTCAGCCTCCGCGCCGACCGCCGAAAACAACATTTCCTGCGGTGTCATTCCCAAGCCGAGCATCAGAGCGCGGTCTCGATAATACGGAAAAAACCAATCGTAAGCCGGTTTCATTGCTTGTGCCGCCGCCACTAAAACGGCTTCGTGTCCCGCGCCGGAAATCTGGAAAAAGATTTTATTCTGACCTTTTAACAATATTTCCTTGTCGTCACCGCGGCGCGACTGATACATCGTGCGATACATCCGCACGAGCGTTTCCGCGCTCAAGCCGCTGTAATCTTTTGCCGGTTTTTTTGCCGCCTTTTTACCGCCGTTCGCGCCCGCCGATTTTTTAGCTTTAATGCTTTTCGCAACATTATTTTCCGCTTCCCGTGCGACGGTTTCGGCGGTTTTGATAACGGTTTTCGCGTTTTCAAAACCGTCGGCTTCGGTGCGTTTCGGTTTCTCGACAAGCGCGGTCGGCGTTTTGTCGGTTACCGCTTTCGCGCTTTCGGGTTTTTTGGTCAGCGGTTTTTTACGACTGCTTTTGGTATTGGTTTTCGCCGCGTTTCCGGCTTTTTTGGTTGCTGTTGCCACTTCTGAAACTCTCCTGATTAAATACTTTTTATAAATTAATTTTCGATAAAAGTTCTTGACGACTGATCTTAAAATGTTCCGCGATGCCGTCTAAAATTGCGGCAAATGTGCCGATTCTTAAAGGTTTATGATTTGGAATCGTAACGTGATGAACGCCGTTTCAGTCAGTTGTCAGACGAATATGACTGCCGGTTTGCCGCGAGATTTCGTAACCCAAACCGCGCAAAATTTTGACTAAATCCGCGCCCGAAATGTCTCTTCGCAATTTCATACGGCGAAAACTTCTTCTCTGACGAAATGCAGCCGCATCACTTTCGGTTTATCCGCTTCATCAAAATGACAGTTCACCGCGTCGCGGACGTTTTCGCGCAGTGTTTCCAAATCGTCGGCTTCGGTAAAAATTGATTCGCCGAGTGCGCGAGCCGTGTAACCGCCTTCGACATCATTTTCAACCAGAAAAATTATCTCGTTCATAGTCTTTTATGACGTCCTGAATTCGATTTCAACCGCCGCAAGCAAGCGAATAGTTTAATATCTCACCCGGCAAAATCCAAATCAAGCGTCATTCGATAATCGTTCGCCATCGAAGGATGTCCGTGCGCCATCGAGACTTCCGCGCCTTTTTCGTAAGTCTGCCGCGCCGCTTCACGATTTCCGGTTTGTTCGTAAGCCTTCGCCAGCATTCCATAAGCGTTGCCTTCGTCATCGGCGGTTGCCAGATAATTTTCGAGCAGCGCGATAACTTCCTCGTGCTGATTCAGCTTTTCGTATTCCTTCGCCAGACCGAACATCACCATTGCGTTGGTCGGCTCTGATTCCAGCATTTGTTTGAAAACTTCGATTCTGTTTGACATAAATTTTATGGAAAATTTATCCACAGATTAACACAGATGAGCGCAGATAAAAATTTGGAAATTATTAGTATTCGTCTGCTTTCGTCGGCGAGTAAAAATACGATTAAAATAATTTATGCTGAATGGAGAAGAGGTTTATTCGACCTTATTCTGTTTTCGATAATCTTCAGTTCAATCGCGCTCCGTTACATTGCGGGCGATTTACGTTAAACTAACCGCTTTGATAAAATTTGAATTTTTACAATGAATATGCCAATAGAAGAAACTATCGAAATCACGTTCGCGCAATTCGGTTTGCGCGACGAATTAACCAAAGCGGTCAACGACCTCGGCTATGAAATGCCGTCGCCGATTCAGCAGAAAACTATTCCGCTGCTGCTCGAAGGCAAAGATATTATCGGTCAGGCGCAGACCGGCACGGGCAAAACGGCGGCGTTCGCGCTGCCGACTCTGCAAAAAATTGATACGGCGACATCGCGCGTTCAGGCTTTGGTTTTAACACCGACGCGCGAATTGGCGATTCAGGTTGCCGAAGCGTTTCACTCTTACGCCAAACATTTGGGGCGCGTCCGCGTTTTGCCGGTTTATGGCGGTCAATCAATTTCGCAGCAAATCAAACATCTGCGAAGCGGCGTGCAGATTGTCGTCGGCACACCCGGTCGCGTGATGGATCACATCCGGCGCGAAACGATTGATATTTCCAATTTGAAAGTGGTCGTTTTGGACGAAGCCGACGAAATGCTCAATATGGGTTTTCAGGAAGATGTCGAATGGATTTTGTCGCACACGCCCGACACGCGCCAGACGGCACTATTTTCGGCGACGATGCCGCGCCAAGTTAAACGCATCGCCGAAAAATATCTGCGCGATGCCGTCAACGTCGAAATCCAGCAGAAAACGATGACCGTGCCGACCGTTCAGCAGTTTTATTTGAACGTCTCCGAAAATCAGAAAACCGACGCGCTGACCAAACTGCTGGAAACCGAAACGGCATCGGGCGAAGCAGTTTTAATTTTCCACCGCACGAAACTCGGCGCGGCGGCTCTGACCGACAAATTACAGGCTCGCGGTTACGCCGCCGAAGCGATGCACGGCGATATGAGCCAGGCGCAGCGCGAAGCCGTTATCAAAAGACTGCGTAACGGCGCGGTCGAAATCGTCGTCGCCACCGATGTCGCGGCGCGTGGCTTGGACGTTGACCGCATCAGCACGGTCGTCAATTACGATATGCCGTCGGACACGGAAAACTACGTTCACCGCATCGGGCGCACCGGACGCGCCGGACGCGCCGGAAAAGCCGTTCTGTTCGTTACGCCGCGCCAACAGCGAATGCTGCGCGACATCGAAAAATATACGAAACAGAAAATCGAACCGATCAAACTGCCGACGCCGGCAGATGTCGCCGCTCGCCGCGTGGCGATTTTGAAGGAACGAATCGTAGCGACTTTGACCGAACAGGATTTGGAACTTTACCTTTCATTGGTCGAAGATTTGATGGAAGAAACGGGGCGCGAAGCGGTGGAAATCGCCGCCGCCGCGACGTTTCTGGCGGTCGGCGAAAAGCCTCTGCAAGTCAAAGTCGAACCCGAACCGCAGCGATTTTCGTTTTCCGAAGAAGGAATGACGCGCCTGTTTATTGATGTCGGTCGCCGCCATCAAATCAGCCCGGCGCACATCGTCGGCGCGATTGCCAACGAAGCCGACGTTCCCGGCAAAGCCATCGGCGCGATTGATGTCAACGACCGATTTACCTTGGTTGACGTTCCGGCGCAGTTCGTCCCGCAAATTCTCGAACGAATGAGCCGCAGTCGCATCGGCAAACAAAACGCCAACATTCGCCTCGCTTCCAACGTCGAAATCGAAACGGTCAAAGAAGTACCGCCGCGCCGCGAACGCGAATTCGAGCGCGGTTTTGAACGCGGCTCTGAGCGCGGAGAAGGCAGTTTCAAACCGAAAAAACCCTTCAGAGCCGAGAAACCGTTTGAAGCCGAAAAGTCTTTCAAAACTAAAAAGCCGTTCAAAGCCGAAAACTCGTTCAAATCTGAGAAGCCGTCTAAAATTGAAAAGTCATTCAAGACTGAAAAACCGTCAAAGGTCAGAAAACCGACCAAAGCCGGAAAGCCGGACAACGTAAAACCGGGCAGTCCGTTTGCCGCTTTTGCCAAAATTAAGAAAAAGAAAAAATAATACGAATTCAAATTAGATTAGGCGTATTGGACTGGAGGGGGCGGGGGCCCCCCCCGCGCGGAGGCCCCCCGCCGGGCCAAATAAGTTGGGGGGGGCGCCCCCCCCCAATAAAAGGGGGGTGTGGGGGGCCCGCCGCGGCCCCGGGGACCGGGCGCCGGGGGGGGCGGCG
>JAJAYR010000512.1 GCA_026786155.1 Pyrinomonadaceae bacterium | reverse complement strand
GACTTTAACGCGCCCGTATTTGTCGGTGAATATCTCTTCGTCCACCAACATACCGACGAAACAAGTATATCAATCGGCAACTTCAAAATTATAAACTCGCTTTGGTTCGTAATTAAAATTGATTTCTATTACTTCAAGTTCTTCGCGTTCTCGCGTGAGAATTTTATCGCCCGCCTGTAACTCATCAGCGTCTTTCCAACCGTGGGCGTTATAGAATGGATGCTAGGCGGTTGTTTCAATCGTCTCTCGCGCCGTATAAAGTTCAATCGTGTGGTCGCATTCTCGCTCAATGGTTTGAACGACTTCCTTTAATTCAATCGCGCCGGTCGCTTCGTCGAACGCCCAGACTTTATCGCCCGGCTTGATTCGCTCAATCGGAAGCTGTCCGTGTTCGGTATCTAGCAATGTTCCCGCCGGAAAACAGGCGAAGACGCAAATTTTGCCGGTCGCTTTGGCAATGTCATCAACTTTCGTGGCTAATCCTTTGGCGCATCTAAACAAAAAAGGCTGCCTCAGAAATACGAGACAGCCCTGCCGCAATTATTTATAACTAAAATTTATTGTAGGAGTTTTCTGAAAAACTGATCGAAATTTTTCAAGTAAATTTAAAACTAAATTTAGTTCAGTTTACTTTAAATCTCAAATAATTTTAGAAATCTAATTTTCGGAAGGATGTAATTTTTCGGCGGTAATTACAATTTTTGCACAAACACGCCCGCCGGTCGAGCGTGGCGAGTTTTAGAAAAACAAATTCGACTAGCGAGCGTGTTTCTGCATTACTGAAGTTATAAGCCGAGAATAAAAGCGCAGATTATCAAAGTTACGCCGAAAGCGAGCGGCAGGAAATGTCGTCGGTCAATGACATCGCCTTTTTTAAGCAAGCGGTGAAAAATTGTAAAAGCAGGCAAGGCGACGCTGCCGACCGCCGCGCCGAGCGACGCGCCGAACACCGCGCCGATGATGAAAATAATAATTCCGCCCGCGCCGCCAGCCATAATTCCCCAGAGAATTCCGACGAACGGCAGGGCGAAAAGCATTTTTGACCAGGACATTTTTTCGAGTTCGCCGACGATGGTGCCGATAAATTTGCCGGAAAAATAACCGACAATCGCGGAAATTAAATTGATAATTGCCACCACGCCGATAATCCAGAAATCGTCGCCCCTAAAATTGCCTTCGGTTACAAAGAACCGTGTAAAAATGGCAGCGGGCGGAAAGATGCCGAGCAGCAGTCCGAAATAAGCGAAGACTTGTTTATCGGTCAGTGGATTCGGCATCAAGGAGGCTTCCGTTTTTTCCTGTTCCGAATGGAAAATTGCTTTTTCGCGGGCATTTTCCGCGTTGACGGCGAGCAGCGTGTCTAATCTTCTTAAGGTTAGTTCGTCATTTCCGCTGTTTATAAACGGGTCGAAATCGTTTCGATGCGTAGCGGTTGGCGTTCTTGTGGTTTCCATAAATCTTTCTCCGAGTATTTGACGCTTGGAAGTTTTCCGGTTTGCAGATTTTCCGCAAACATTTTTTCGAGACTGCGCCGCGCCGCCGCGTCCTCTAAAATTTTAACGATTTCGACCGTCGAATGTTCGAGCGTTTCCGTGTCTGAAATCGAGTCGGATAATTGTTCGACAAATTGCAGAAAATCTCGACGCGCTTCGGTTTGATGACGCGCGAGTTTGTTTCGGTTGCGTCGGTCGAGACAAATTGCGCCGAGTTTTTCATTAGAATTTCCTGCCGCGCGAAGAAATTCTTTTTCCGAATAAAGTTTCCCGTCAATTTCAGAGGCGAGCGTCAAACCGACGAAACGCTCAATCGTTTCACGCAAATCGAAAATCGAACGGTCCAGATTGCTTTTGAGCAAAACGATTTCGATTTGTTTCTGAAGCGTGGAAATTCTTTCTTCGCCGGAATCTTTGGCGAAAATCGGGTCAAAGAAATTCAGATTAGAAAGACTGCGGCGATTTTGTCTTTGCAGCAAAAGAGACACGGCAAAAGGCATCCAAAAAAGAAAGACGAGCAGATTTTTCAGCCAAAACAAAGCAATCTTGCCGTCGCTGCGGTTTTGCAGAAAATAATAAACCGCCAGCGGTGCGCCGACGGCAAAATAAATAATAAATAAATCGGTCAGGTTCATCGGTGTTTTACAAGGGCAATGTTTATGCCGTTTGACGATTTGATTGCGATGTCTGGAAATTGCCCGCCAAAGCGTTTAAGTAAAAGCCTTTTGAAAAATAGTTGGAACAAAAACAAATCTTCGGGCGTTAGACAGACTTAGCAAAGCGCAAAATAAAATTCATTAGCTTTGCAGAATGCAAATAAAAACATACCCGAAAAGATTGCTGCAAATTCAATTTTCTCAAACGTCTAAACTTGGCATTAAGTTTGCATAAACAAAAATCGAGAAAACTAAAACCAATCTTTTTAGTATCGGATTCATACATAAAGGAAAATCATATAATGACAGACAAAGCAAAAATAAAAATTATCAAAAAAGGCGAAATCAAAGTCGCCGGGAAACCGCTGGAAAAATCCATAGTAATCGAGAAGAAATCAAAACAGGCGGCGCGTGAAATGGTTTCGACGGTTTCTAATTGGGTCAACGAATTTCAACAGCGTCGCCGCGATGAAACGAAACAAGCAATCGAAAAATTCCTTACGCCGCAGCCGCAAACGAATGGCTTGTAGTTTTTCCTACAAACTTAGTCTGACAAAGCTCAAATAAAGATTTTTCAAGAACCGTAATCTCTAATTTAATCAAGGACAGTCATATTTTGGCTGTCCTTGATTTTTTGTTTGAACGAGTCAGGAAACCGATGTGAATTAGATGTTTTGGATAAACTCAAAATAAGGTGTTTGTGCTAAACTGCATTAAAAGTTCGCACAATCGAATGAATATGCACGAAAAAGTTTGTTTTATCACCGGCGCGAGTAGCGGAATCGGACGCGCCACCGCCTTGCTGTTCGCCGAAAACGGCGCGAAAGTCGTCGCTCTCGGCAGAAATGAAAAGGAATTAAATTCTTTGCGCGATGAAGCGCAGTCTTTTAAAGGCACTCTAAAACCCGAACTCGCCGACGTTCTCGAAGCGACGCAAATCGAAAAAGCCGTTAGTAATACGATTGAAACATTCGGTCAGATTGACGTTTTGGTGAACGCGGCGGGCATCATTCTGAACGGTTCAATCGAAACGACGACGCTCGACGATTGGGACAAAATGATGAATATCAATCTTCGCGCCGTTTTTAATGTGTCGCAGAAATGTCTGCCGCACCTCGAAAAAACGCGGGGAAACATCGTCAATGTTTCGAGCGTCGCCGGAACTCGTTCCTTTCCGAACGTGCTGGCTTACTGCGTTTCAAAAGCGGCGGTTGACCAATTAACGCGCTGTTCCGCGCTTGAACTCGCAGAAAAAGGGATTCGGGTCAACGCCGTCAATCCGGGCGTGGTCGTCACGAGTCTGCACAAACGCGGCGGGATGGCGGACGAAGATTATCAGAATTTTTTGGAAAACTCGAAAAAGACGCATCCGATTGGGCGCGTCGGCGAACCACGCGAAGTTGCTGAATTGATTTATTATCTGGCATCGGAAAAGGCTTCGTGGATCACGGGCGCGACTTACGAAATTGACGGCGGACGCGCTCAAACCTGCGCCCGATAAATTTTGTAAATTTATGAAAATTCAACTTCTGCCCAGCACTTTTGACGAAAACGGGACGGCTTCGCGGCGGCAGCATCTTTCGTGTTTCGTCGTTGACGACCGCGTGGCGATTGACGCGGGAAGTTTGGCGATGGCGACGACGACGGCGCAGAAAAAACAGATTCGGGACGTTGTTTTAACTCACGCGCACCTCGACCACATCGCCGGTCTGCCGCTTTTTATTGATGATTTATTTGCCGGTTTGGACGCGCCCGTCCGCGTTTATTGTTCGGCGGAAGTTCTTGAAACTCTGGAGCGCGATATTTTTAACTGGGAAATTTACCCGCGCTTTTCCGAATTGAAAAACAAAAACGGCGCGTCGGTCATGCAGTATCAGCCGTTTGAAGCGGGCAGGGAATTTACCGTCAAACATCTGCGGATAAAATCCATTTCGGTCAATCACAAAGTTCCGACGGTCGGTTTCATCGTTTCCGACGCTAAAACCACCATCGCTTTAACCGGCGATACGGCGGAGATGAGCGATTTCTGGCAGACGGTCAACGCGGAGACGAATCTTTCCGCGCTTTTGATTGAATGTGCTTTCCCGAACGAACTGGAAGAATTAGCCGAAAATTCGCATCATTTAACGCCGCGAAATTTGCAGAAGGAATTGGCGAAATTTAATCGAAAGGAATGCGCGATTTACGTCGTCAATATCAAACCGATGTATCGTGATGAAGTCGTCAAGCAGATTGAAGAGTTGCAAATCGAAAACTTGCAGATTCTCGAAGTCGGACAAGTTTATGAGTGGTAACGTGCAAATACGAATTGCGCTCGCCTTTCACTTTTTAAAGTTAATCGCTTCAAATTCGTTCTTACGATGTTCGCCCGCGAAATCGTAAAGCGTTACGCGCCCGTTTCTGAAAACTTCCCGAATCCGAAAAGTTCTTTCCTCGCGGCTTTTGCCCGGCATCACTTCGGCGCGGAAAGTTACCGGCATTTCCGGTCGCGCCCAAACGCTCGGCGGAACGATTTTTTGATAATACTTTTTGAAAAAATTCATTTCAGTTTTCCGTATCTTCGAGTTTTTTGTGTTTGATTTTGCGCCGCGCCGGATTTGCCTTTTCATCCGGTTTGTCGCTGCCGAATTTCTGACCCGGCGGCGCGGTCGGTTTGCGAATCGCGTCGAAGATCGGACGTTCCGGTTTTTTCTTTTTCCTGACTGTCATCTATTTGAAAATCTACAACAGAAATCTCGCTTTGTCATTAAAATTTTTTTAGCATTGACAACCGCGACGGAAAATTTCACTATAAAGAGGAGTTTTTGCTTGCAATTTCCGCCAATTGACAAAGCCGACAAAATAATTTGAGGAGCAAAAATTGAACGAGCGACTAAGCCGACAATACCAGGTCAAAAAATTATCTCGAACCAACCTTGAGCGTTCAGGCGTACGGTATCGTCGTCCGTTCTGGCTGCCTGTCATCGGTTATTACACTTTGGCGATAATCGCTTCCAGTGCTTTCTTTTTTTTCATCTGGATAATTTTGCACGAAGGTAACGAAGAATCTCCGATGGCGGCGGCAGGCATCGGAGCCGGTTTTATTATGGGCGGCGCGATTGTCGTGCGCGAAATTTTTCTCAGACAAGCGCGTCAGCAGTATCTCTTAACCGAAAGAAAACTTGACGATACGCTGAGTTACATTCCGCTTCCGCCCGGACTCGGCGGTCAAACAAACAAATTATCACTCGAAAAAAACGCGGAAATTATTAAAGAAATCAAGCGAAAGTCAGAAGCCGCGCGGGTTTTGAGTAATCTTTCAAACGGGCATTGGGAGGTTTTGGAAACGTGCAGCGAATATCTTTCGGTCGTTGAAAAACAGATGGAAACCGTCGGTGTCGGTTCGCCGCGTTTAGCCGGTTTGCGGCGCGGACGCGAAATCGTCGGCGATTTGCATCATTTTCATTTGTTAGCCTGGGCGGAAATCGAATCCCGCGCCTGGTCGCAGAAAGCTCATAATTATGCTACGATTTCTGAGAAACTAAACGCGGCGCAGGAAGCCCTGGGCATTTTAGATTCGGCTTTACAGTTTTATCCGAGCGAACCGCGTTTGACCGAATCGGAACTGGCGATAAAAACTTTCATCGCTTCAATTAAGGTTTCGCATTGGATTGAACAAGCCGAACGCGCGGCTTTCAAAGGCAACTCCAAACGCGCCGTCAGTCTTTATCGGGATGCGCTTTTTTTTCTCGCCCGCGAAGATGTCAACGCCGACGAACGGGAAACGATTGCCGAGAAAATAAATGCGGAAATTGAAAAACTGCGCGAAATTGCCGAACTGGAAAAAAAGCAAATTAAAATAAAAAAGGGGAAAAACAAAAAGGGAAATGAGTACTCAGAAATGTCCGAGATGCAGTAGTAACCGGGTGCGGCGCGGCTATCGTCCAACGCCTTTATGGTCGAAACTTCTCTTTCGATACAATTTATTGTGCGACAACTGCAATTGGGAATTCAAAGGTTTTGCCATTCCCGGAACGGTTTCGTCGAAACCGTCGAAAAAACGAAAAATCGAACCATCAGCCGAAGAGGATAAAGTTAGTGCGTTAAAAATAAATTGACGCGGCTGAAATCGAATTCCTTGAACTCGCCCGTGCCGAATCAAATCAGAAAAGCGAAATTCAAAAAATGTTTTAGTTTTTTAGTAATGAAAGACAGCAAGTTATATCTCTTTTCCGCCGTTTTTTTTTGCATATTTTTTTTGCATCACTCATCTTCGGCTCAAATTCCCGATTCAACTCCCGAAATTGTTTCCAATCCCATTTCGGTTCAGGAAACTGAAGCAAATTTAATTCATCCGGGCGACTTGATAGACGTTGATGTTATCGGCAGCGTCGAATATGATTGGCGCGGGAAACTTAACCCGGAAGGTTTTTTGGACGGCGGCGATTTCCTCGAAAATCCGGTTTACGGGCTTTGCCAAACTGAAGAAGCGGTCGCCGAAGCGGTCAGTAAAGCCTACGGCAAAATTTTGCGCGAACCGAAAGTCGTCGTCAAAATCCTCGACCGCTCGAATCGTCCGCTGTCGCTGCTTTACGGGGCGATTAAAACTCCGCAAAGGCTTCAGATAAAACGTCCGGTGCTGCTCAGCGAATTGATAATTTTGGCGGGCGGTTTGACCGATAAAGCCAGCGGCGAAATACAAATTTATCGCCCGCCGACGTTGAATTGCCGGCAGCAAATCGAAAAAACATCCGATGCCGCCGCCAACGCCGGAGAAAACCGCGAAAGATTTGTTCTCGCCAGTCAGGACAACGGTTCAAACTACATCAACGTCAGAATTAGTGATTTATTAAAAGGAAAAAAGGAATCTAATCCGCAAGTTTTGAGCGGCGATATTGTTACGGTTCAGGAAGCCGAATCCATCTACGTCATCGGCGGCGTGGTCAATCCCAAACAAATTTCCGCGCGGGCGCAGACGACGCTTTCACGCGCCGTTGACAGTGCGGGCGGAGTAACAAAAGGCGGCGATGCCAAAAAAATTACGATTTTCCGGCGCGAAGCGGGCGAAAGTAAATTATCGAAGCCGATTTGGAGAAAATCAAAAGCAGTCAAGCCGACGACATAATCTTAAAAGCCTTTGAT
>JAJAYR010000511.1 GCA_026786155.1 Pyrinomonadaceae bacterium | reverse complement strand
CACGCTTCCGGCGCGAGGTGAAACAGCGCGTGGCGTTGGTTCGGCGAATCGAAACGACGATAATTTTCCAGATTTTCGAGCAAATCGAAGAATTCCGCGCGGGTTTGTTCGTTCAAAATTTGTTGGTCGCGTTCGATGCCGAACCAGCATTTTTCCGCCGTGCCGATTCTCCTGACTCGCGCCAGCGGCAAGCCGCGAAATCGGACGGTTTCGCCGTGTTTGTTAAAGATAACGTCAATTTCAGCGGGCGCAAGTTTGATTATTTCGGCGGCGGTTTGGCTCGCTTCAATGTGTTCATTCAAAGAAATCTTCGGCGGTTTTTCGCGCCACAAATCTCTAATTTCGAGCGTTCTTTTTTCAACTATTCGATTCTCCGGCAAATCAGAATTTCCGCGTGAAATTTCTTTGACGCGGATTTTCGATTTCCAACTTTCTGTGAGCAAAGCGTGAAGTTTTCGCAGATTTTTATAAAGTTTCTTTTCCGCCAAAATCCAAACGCTTTCAACCGGATTTTTTTTACGATTGCCGAGTTTCAAAAACCATAAAATCGCCGTCGTCAATAAATTTTCCGGCGTTGCGCTGTCGGAAACGTCGGCTAAAACGGCGATTTGTTTTTTGTTCGACGGCTCGAAAATTATTTCGGCAAAACGTCCGTTTTCTTTGTTTAGTGCGACTCGAATCAATTTTGATTTGTGATTTTCGGCAATCAATAAACGTGCAATTTGATTAGCTCTTTCCAGCCGCGCTAACTCGACCGCCGCGCTTAATTCTCCCGCCGAAATGCGCGGCACAAATTTTATTTTGTCCGCTTCGCGCTGAAAATTGCGCGTAACTTGGAGCGTCAAAATTTCCTTTTCGATTGTGTAATCGGCGACGCGCCAGATTTGAAAACCCGTTTCGTCCATCAATCCGAGAATGATTTTTCCGCGCTCAAAACTAATTTCGATTTCCCGGTTTTGCAGTGGGAAACTTTTTCCCGAAGCGTGAACTATCAGCCATTCGTTGTTTGACGCGAGAATTTCGGTGATTTCGGCGAGCGCGATTTCAGAGTTCATTTCAGTTTTTGTCTTCACATAAAGGTCACGCGGTTTGAATAAATTAAATGATTGAAGCGACGTTTTTACCGAATAAACAGCGAACAGTTAAGAGCGAACAGCGAATAGTTGCGCCTCGGCGTTGTTCGCTTTTCACTATCAGCTAGTCGCTGTTCGGCAAAGAGAAACCCACTCACCCGAAGCATTTTTATTTCATTTTTCTCATTAAAAATTTTATCATCGCTTCCGACCAGAGCGCGTAGCCGTAAGCCGACGGGTGAACGCCGTCGCTGAAAAATCCGTCGGCAACCGCGCCCGCTTCGTCGTAATAGAAGACGTTTTCAAATTCGTTCACAAGGATTTTCGCGTTCTCGTGATGAAGATGTGAAATGCGCCACAGAACCATTTTCAGAATCGTCGGCAATGCCGTAAAATCCATCACGCGCGGCGTGTTCGCCAATAAAATCACGGCGTTCGGATATTTACCGCGCAAAATTTTGACGAGTTTCGTCATTCCCGTTCGCCAGCGGTTCGGGCTGCTGACTTTGAAAGTGTCGTTGCCGCCGAGCGCGACGACGACGAAATCCATCGCGGTTTCAGGCAAATGCGGCACGAGTCTTTCCAAAGTTTCGCCGACGGTGATTCCGCTTTCGCCCAAAACGTGCCAGCGCACGGATTTATTTAATTCCAAACTCAGATATTTGGCGAGTTGTCCGCCGAGAGCTTCCGCGTGATTGTTCGCGCCGACACCGGCGACGGTTGATTCTCCGATTGCCAGCAGATTACGGGTTTCAGCCGCTTCGCCGAATTTGCCGACGGTTGCGCCCTTTGCGTCGGGCAATCTGCCGACTTTTTGGCGGACGCGCCGACCTTGCCAGTAAAGGAGCGGCACGAACGGCAAAATGAGAATTCCGCCGACGATGTAGAATGTTTGCAGCAATTTCGGTTTCATCAAATAAATTATACAAAAAGTTTAACCGAAGCGAATTATCAAGCCGTTCGCGCATTGTGATAAAATCGCCTTTTCGCTGGAATGTTTTCGACAAAATTTCTAAAAATCTTTTTATTGGCGGCACTTTTCGCTCCGGCGTGTCGTTTTTGGCAGGCGAAAAGCGAAGACGCGCCGCCGCCGATTGTCGTCGAAGAATTGAAAAGTGAAATTCCTTTTGCGACCAAAGAGCCGGAAGTTTTTCAGACGGAAATCGTCGTTACGACCGGCGGCGGAGAAGATAAAATTTTTGTGGCGCGAAACGGCGCGAATCGTTTGACCATTTACGATTATCAAAAAAAATCCGAGTTCGCGCTTTTGCAAACCAGCGCGAGCGGTTCGTTTTTAATCGTCCGCCATCAGAAAATTTACGCGGAAAATCAGCCGATGGGCAACGCTGAAACGATTGACGATTTTCCGACCGCCGAACTGCTCAATCAAAAACGTGCGGCGAGTTTTGAATCGCTCGGCGCGGCAAACGGTTTTGCCAAATATCTGGTTCGACTGGACGCATCGAAAAATTCGGAAATTATAATCACGGTTGACGAAAAAATCAATCTGCCCGTCAAGCAGGAATTTTACGGCATTTCGGGCGAACAAAAGATTTTGATTTCGACGACCGAATTGAAAGATTTCAACTTGCAGCCGGACGCGCAGAATTTTGAACTGCCGAAAAATTATAAAAAAGTTTCGATGACGGAATTTCAGGACGCTTGGCGGCGCGAACGAGCAAAATGACGAACGAAGAAAAGAAAAATTTAGCGTTTGAAACGATCAAAACTACGCCGTATCTAAAACTTCTCGGCATCGAAGCCGTCGAGTTTGAAACGGGAAAAGCCGTGTTGAGTCTCGAAATGCAGGAAAAACTTCGCCAGCCATATGGACTTCTGCACGGCGGCGCGACGGCTTCCTTGATTGACACGGCGACGGCTTTCGCGGTGGTCAGCGTTCTGGAAGCCGACGAAAAAGCGACGACGGTTGATTTGACTGTGCAGTTTCTGCGCCCGCACACGACCGGAAAAATTATCTGCACGGCGAAAATTCAGCGAGCGGGAAAACGCCTGCTTTTCGTCTCGGCGGAAGTCGTCAATGAGGAAAACAAGTTGATTGCGACGGCACTTTCGACTTATACGAAAGTTTAATGAGTCGAGAGTGGAAGAGTCGAGAGAAACCTTCTCT
>JAJAYR010000510.1 GCA_026786155.1 Pyrinomonadaceae bacterium | reverse complement strand
CATTATAGCCCAGCGAGAATCGCTCTCGTCAGATGCAACGAACACGCCCGCTCGCTGAAGGCGAGCAACAATCAAGCGGGCGGTTGTTCGACGCTTTCAGCGTCGGAATACTCTTTGGCAATCGGTCGTAGGGATGCGCTCATTACATTCGCTTTCCCTACGCTATAATGTTGGTCGCCTTCGGCGACAAAAACAAAAATTGCGTAAGGTGAGTTATTAAATTAGATGACAAATCGAAATTCAATCCAGATGAAAATTGATAATTTTCGCTGCGCTTGACAAAGGTTTTTTCATTCCGTATATTCTAAAGTTTCGGACAGAACAGTCTGACGCAAACAGTAAGCGGTTTTTATTGATTTGCTTAAAAGCGTAAGCATTTGAAATTATCGAATGCCTGACAATTATTGTGGCGTAAAACTAAACGTCGCGGGTTTTGAAAAAGAAAACGCTCCAGCGTTTAGGGCAAATCAATCAAACGGGCATTGTTTTGCTAACCTAAATTAAAAGCCACGCCACAGAAAAGTTGAAAAGGGAACACACGCGCTTTTGTAAAAAGATTTCCCCGAAAAGTTTAAGTTAGTTAATTTTATTTGCTAGTAACCGCTTGCGCTGACTGCCGGAAAAAATTCGGTAAGACGCAGGTTTGAGGTTACTGTCGTGTTTAGTTTTAGAAATAACCGATAAAAATCGGAGAAAACAAAGAAATTATGCCGACAATCAATCAACTTGTTCGCAAAGGTCGCCAGGCGGTCAAATACAAAACGGCGAGTCCGGCACTGCAAGCGAGTCCGCAGAAACGCGGCGTTTGCACTCGCGTCTACACTCAAACGCCGAAGAAACCGAACTCGGCTCTGCGAAAAGTGGCGCGTGTGCGCTTGACCAATCAAATCGAAGTAACGACTTATATTCCGGGAATCGGACATAATTTGCAGGAACATTCGATTGTTTTGATTCGCGGCGGTCGCGTCAAGGATTTGCCGGGTGTTCGTTATCACGTCATTCGCGGAACGCTCGATTCGAGCGGTGTCGCCAACCGAAACCAAGCGCGTTCCAAATACGGCGCGAAACGTCCGAAAGGAGCCGCACCAGTTAAAGGTAAGAAATAGGCAATTTCAAATTACGAATTACGATTTTTAAAATCAGACTAATTCGTAATTTGAAATTCGTAATTCGTAATTTATAAAATTATGCCAAGAAGAAGAGTTGCAGCAAAAAGAGAAGTTTTACCGGACCCGGTTTATAACAGCATAATGGTCACGAAGTTTATCAACGGCATTATGTTGACGGGCAAGAAATCAATCGCCGAAGGTATTTTTTACGGGGCGATGACTAAAGTCGCCGACAAAACCGGCGAAGAAGCTCTGAAAATTTTTAAGAAGGCGATTGATAACGTCGCTCCGACTTTGGAAGTTAAATCGAGACGTATCGGCGGCGCAACTTACCAAGTTCCGCTCGAAGTTACCAGAGACCGACGCAGCACTTTAGCCATTCGCTGGATTGTGACCAACGCCCGCAAACGCGGCGAAAAAACGATGGAAGACAGATTAGTCGGCGAATTACTTGACGCAACCAATAGTCGCGGCAACGCCGTTAAGAAAAGAGACGAAGTTCACCGAATGGCTGATGCCAACAAAGCATTCGCGCATTACAGATTTTAACAATTAGTCCTTAGTCCTTAGTCCGCAGTCCTTCGCCGGAGGGAAATGCAAAGGACGGAGGACAAATAACGAAGGGCAAAAGAAATGGCAAACATAAGTTTAGACAAATTCAGAAACATCGGCATTATGGCGCACATTGACGCGGGTAAAACCACGACAACCGAGCGCGTGCTTTTCTACACCGGAGTTTCGCACAAAATCGGCGAAGTTCACGAAGGAACGGCGACGATGGACTGGATGGAACAGGAACAAGAGCGCGGAATTACGATTACTTCTGCTGCCACGACTTGTTACTGGACGAGCAAAGGTATCGAATACCGCATTAACATTATTGATACGCCCGGTCACGTTGATTTTACGATGGAAGTCGAACGCTCGCTGCGCGTTCTTGACGGCGCGGTTGCCGTTTTTGACGGCGTTGCCGGTGTCGAACCGCAGTCGGAAACCGTTTGGCGGCAGGCTGATAAATATAAAGTTCCCAGAATTTGCTTCATCAATAAATTAGATCGCGCCGGTGCTTCGTTCGACCGCTCACTTCAATCAATCATAGACCGGCTCGGCGCGAATGCCGTCGCTTTGCAAATTCCGATTGGCTTGGAAGACAAACTCAAAGGTGTCGTTGACCTGATCACGATGAAAGGGTTGATTTGGGACGACGAAACTAAAGGTGCGGAATATCAAATTACCGATATTCCTGCTGACTTAGTTGAAGCGGCAAAAGAAGCCCGCGAGAAATTAGTCGAAGCCGTCTCATCTATTGACGACGATTTGATGGGAAAATACTTGGAAGGCGCGGAAATTTCGGAAGCGGAAATTCGCCAAGCACTTCGCCAAGGAACGCTCGAAATGAAAATTGTTCCGGTCGTTACCGGCTCGGCTTTCAAAAACAAAGGCGTTCAAACTTTGCTCGATGCAGTAGTAGATTATCTGCCGAGTCCTTTGGACGTTCCGGCGATTGAAGGTATCAATCCGAAAACACAGGAAACCGAACCGCGTGAAGCGAGTGCTTCTGCGCCGTTTTCGGGCTTGGTTTTCAAGTTAATGGCGGACAAACATTTAGGACAGCTTTCATTCGTTCGCATTTACAGCGGAACGGTGACGGCAGGTTCTTACGTTTATAACACCATCAAAAATCAGAAAGAGCGCGTCGGTCGTTTGATGTTGATGCACGCCAACAAACGCGAAGATATTGATTCGGCATCGGCGGGCGAAATCGTCGCTATCGGCGGTATGAAAAATGTTACGACGGGCGATACGATTTCCGACGAGAGCAAACAAATCATTCTCGAATCAATGGAATTTCCCGACCCGGTGGTGCGCGTCGCCGTCGAGCCGAAAACTCGCCAAGACCAGGATAAAATGGGCATCGCCCTTAATCGTCTGGCGCAGGAAGACCCGAGTTTTCGAGTTTCCAGCGACCACGAAACCGGACAGACGATTATCGCCGGAATGGGCGAACTGCATTTGGAAATTATCGTTGACCGGATGAAACGCGAGTTCGGTGTCGAAGCCAACGTCGGCAAACCGCAGGTCGCTTACCGCGAAACGATTACGGCAAACGCACCGGGCAAAGAAATTTACAAGAAACAGTCGGGCGGTCGCGGTAAGTTCGGTCACGTCGAACTCGAAATCGAACCGGCACCGGGCGAAGGATTTGTTTTTGAAGACAAAGTTACCGGCGGCTCGATTCCGCGTCAGTTTATCAAGCCTACAATGGAAGGTGTCAGAGATGCGATGAAACGCGGCTATCTGGCGGGCTATGAATTGGTTGATATTCGCGTGAAACTGCTTTTCGGTTCGTATCACGAAGTTGACTCGGACGAAATTTCGTTTAACTTAGCCGGTTCATTCGCTTTTCAGGACGCGGTGAAAAAAGCCAAGCCGGTTCTGCTCGAACCGATTATGAAAATTGAAGTCGTAACGCCGGACGAATATATGGGCGCGGTCAACGGCGACTTAAATCGGCGGCGCGGACACATTGAAAAGATGGAACCGCGTATCGGTAATGTCCAAGTCGTGACGGCGTATGTTCCGCTGTCGGAAATGTTCGGCTACACGACGGATTTACGTTCCGCGACGCAGGGACGCGCGACTTCGACGATGCACTTCGAGCGTTATGACCAGGCACCGAAAAATGTTGCCGAAGAAGTTATTGCTAAGGTTAAAGGTTCGGCGGCATAAAATTGTTAAAAGTTTATGACGGGTGTTTCGGAAACAAAAATGAAAATGATTTACTGGAAGTCGGACAAGTTTTGGCTGGGTAAATT